>DATAGF010000231.1:0-7043 GCA_036257075.1 Miltoncostaeaceae bacterium | reverse complement strand
CAGCTCCTCCGCGCTCGGCGGAGGG
This sequence comes from Miltoncostaeaceae bacterium, assembly GCA_036257075.1. Taxonomy (GTDB): domain Bacteria; phylum Actinomycetota; class Thermoleophilia; order Miltoncostaeales; family Miltoncostaeaceae; genus DATAGF01. The sequence continues at coordinate 7,018 of DATAGF010000231.1, read as the reverse complement.
CTCGGGGCCACTCCGTCCTCCCGCTCTGAATGACTGACAGACATATGTTAGTCAGTCTACGCGGGCGCGGCCTCAGCGTCAAGCGACGGCGAATGCCCGGCCGGCTTTTGGGGGCTCCTGAGCGGGCCGAGCCCGGTCGATCGCGCCCACCTGGGCTCCAAGCCCACCTGCTGGTCGAGGCCTCGGGCATCCCGCTGGCGGTGTCTGTCACCGGCGGCCAGCGCAACGACGTCACCCAGCTGGTGCCCCTCATCGATGCGATCAGGCCGATCCAAGGCCGCGTCGGCCGGCCCCGAAAGCGCCCCGAGCGGCTGCTCGGCGACCGCGCCTACGATCACGACCGCCGCCTGGTGCGCCGGCGCGGGATCCGTCCCGTGATCGCCCGCCGGCGGACCGCCCACGGCTCTGGCCTCGGGCGCGAGCGCTGGGTCGTCGAGCGAGCCTTCGCCCACCTGCATCGGTTCCGGCGCCTTCGCATCCGCTGGGATCGTCGCCCCGAGATGCACATCGCCTTCCTGCTCCTGGCCTGCGCGCTCCTCTGCTGGCGGCGGCTCAGGTCATTGTGAAACAGGTTCTCAGGGCCGGGAGGCGCGCATGGCCGCCCGATAAGAGGCGGCCATCCGCTTAGGCGTCCACCGCCAGCTCCAGGCGGCGGCCGAAGGCGCGGTCGAAGACCGGCGCCTCGAGGGCTGCCGACCAGAGGGCGACCGCCGGGTCGCCCTCCGCGCGCACGGCGAGCCGCACCGTCCCGTCGGGCGCGTCCATCCGCACCTCCCGGATCCCGCCCGCCCGGCCCCGCTCGAGCTGCTCGGCCACCCGCAGGCAGGCGGCGAGCCGCGTGAGGCGCTCGTCGTCGTCGGGGTCGAGCACGCCCTCGAGCGGCGCCGGCGTGGGCAGGGCCTTGCGGTGCGCCCGCACGAGCAGCGCGACGAGCGCCAGCTCCCGGTGGCGGAACCCGGGCAGGCCCGCGTTCAGCACGAGGTAGAAGCCGTGCTTGTGGTGGTCGTTGTAGTCGACCATCACCCCGGCGTCGTGGAGCATCCCGGCGGCCCACAGGAGCTCCCGCTCGGGGTGCTCCAGAGCGTGCAGGCCGAGCCGGGCCAGCTCGTCGTAGACGGCGAGGGCGAGCATCGTGACGTGCTCGGCGTGGGCGCGCTCGCAGCGGTAGATGTCCACCAGGTTGAGCACGCTCTGGCGGCGGACGTCCCCGATCAGGGGCGGCTCGGCGGGAGCGAGGAAGCGCTCGTAGAAGATGCCCTCGCGAAGGCCCTGGGCGCAGATCTCGATGGCCTCCACGCCGAGCCGCTCGAGTGCCGTGGAGAGCACCACCGCGCCGGCGAGCGTGATGTCCGCGCGGTCCTGCTTGAGGCCCGGCAGGCGGGAGCGGTCGCGCGCCGGGAGCGCGGCCATGTCCTCGACGAGCTCCTCCAGCCCCTCCCGGCTGAGCAGGTAGCCGTGGATCTCGTCGAGCGGGTAGCCGGTGCGGCGCTGGTGCATGGCCGCGAGGGTCCGGATCGTGCCGCCGATCCCGACCATCCGCCCGCCCGTCCGGCCGAGCCAGGAGACGTCGTCGAGCTCCTGGGCGACGTGCCTTCGCAGCGCCTTCAGGTCGGCCCGCGAGGCGCGCTGCCGGGGCAGGAAGCGCTCGGTCATGCGGACTGCGCCGAGCGGGCGCGACATGGTGCGGCCCAGCTTGCGGCCGTCGACCTGCGAGACCTGGACGCTGCCGCCGCCGAGGTCGAGGACGTGGCCGTCGCCGAGCGTGGTGCTGTTGACCGTGCCGAGGTAGCCGTACCAGGCCTCCTCTTCGGCCGAGAGCGTCCGGACCGGCAGGGCCCCGTCGGCCGAGAGGGCCGCGAGCACCTCGTCGGCGTTGGCCGCGTCGCGGACGGCGCTCGTCGCGACCGGCGCCACGTCGTCGACGCCGGCCGACTCGCAGAAGGCGGCGTAGAGCCGCACGGTGTGCGCCGCCCGCTCGATGGCCTCGGCGCTCAGGCCTTCCGGCCCGGCGCCGGCGGAGAGGCGGACGACGGCGCGGATCTCGTCCACCAGCTGGAACGACCCGCCCGGCCGGTAGCGGAAGACGACGAGCCGGAAGGTGTTCGACCCCATGTCGATCACCGCCAGGCGCCGCTCGGGGGCCGGGGCCGGCGCTAACCTAGTTCCCATGACCTCGACGCCGCTCCGCCCACCCTCGCCGCACGGGGTGGGGGCGGCGGCGCACCCGTCGGCCGAGCCGCTCACCTGGCCCGGGATCTTCGACTCGCCGGACACGGTCGACCGCGTCTGGACCGACTTCGTCGCCGCCATCCCAGACCCGGCTCACCGCACCGCGCTGCGCCGCGCCCTCGCCTTCGCCCGCGCGCGCCACGCCGGCCAGTACCGGCGCGGCAGCGAGACGCCGTACTGGGTGCACCTCGTGCGCGTCGCGATGGAGCTCTCCCAGTGGGGGGTCCGCCGGCCCGAGCCGCTGCAGGCGGCCCTGCTGCACGACACCGTCGAGGACACGGTCACGACCATCGACGAGATCCGCGTGGGCTTCGGCGAGGAGGTCGCCGACCTCGTCGACTGGCTGACCGCGCCCAGGCGCCAGGAGGACGTGCGCGAGTACTACGAGCGCTTCCAGGCGAGCGCGCCCTTCGACGCCCAGCTGCTGAAGCTGGCCGACCGGGTGGACAACCTCCGCAGCATCCAGGCGCTCGTCATGCGCACCGGCGACCGCTACCGGCGCTGGGCCGCCCACTACCTGCGGCGCACGGTCTGGCAGGTCCTGCCGCTGGCGGCGGGGGCTCCCTCGGTGGCCCGGGTCGCGCTGGTCACGGCGATGGCCGACCTCGCGCCGCTCGTCGACGACGACGGCTTGGCCGACCCCTAACGCACGCGCAACCCGGCGGTTACCGAGCGGGGATTGGATGGGGCCCGCATCGACCCCGACCGCACCGGGAGGCGCTATGGCCACCACGCTCAGCATCGCGGAGCTCCTCCGCATCGAGGCCCTGCTTTCACGCCTCGAGGCCGACCCGGGGGGGACCTGCCAGGTCGCAGGGTGCCTCCACGCCCACGACGGCCCCACCGGCCTGGACCTGCCCGCAGCCGCCTAGGGGCGGTCCCGTCAGGAGTCGCCCTGCTCGGGGGGCACGAGGAACACCGAGCAGGGCGCGTGGTGCGCCAGGTAGCCGGCGAAGCTGCCGAGCAGCGCGCGCTCCACCAGGCCGCGGTGGGTGGCGGCCACCATGACGTCCACCCCGGCCTCCGCGGCCCACTCGGTCGCCTTGCTGGCTGGGTGGCCCTCGAGCAGGACCGCCTCGGCGTTCACCGAGCGCGCCTCCTCGGCGAGCCACATCTCGGCCGCCTCCTTCTCGACCTCGGTGTCGTGCACCGGGGCCCCGCCGAGGCCGGCGGCCAGGGAGACGAGGAAGGCCGGCGGCGCCAGCACGTGGACGATGCTGAGCCGCGCGCCGGTCGCGTCGCGCAGCGCGGCCGCGTGGGCGAGCGCACGCGAGGCCGCCTCCGACTCGTCGATGCAGCAGGCGATGTGCTCGTACGTGACGCTCAGGGCGTGCCGCGCTCCTCCGGGGGGCCGGGGGGGACTCTACCCTCGCCGGCCTCCGAGTCGTCCCGCGGCAGCTCGGCGAGGTAGGGGCGGCGCGGGTCGGCCGCAAGCGCCAGCCGGCCCCGGGCCAGATCGATCAGGGCGTCGCCGGCGATCTCGCGCCGCCAGCCCGAGGCGAGGGGCTGGCCGTCCACGTCGCCGCGGATGGCTGCGACGAGGAAGGCGATGATCTCGTCCCGCGTCGCGAGGAGGCTCGGGGCGAGGTCGACCGCCGCGGCGCGCGCGCCCACCAGGACCGCCCCGAGCGGGCCGAGCACCTCCAGGCGCTGCTGGACGTCGGGCGGCGGCGGGGTGCCGGCGGCCATCGGCTCGGCCTCCGCGCCGGCCCGCAGGGCCGCCATGAGTCCGTCGGCGGTCGCGCCGCGGATGCGGTCGGGCAGGCCGCGCTCGGCCTCGAGGGCGCGCCGGTCGCGCGGGCGGCGGCGCGCGATCTCGACCAGTGTGCGGTCGGGCACCACCCAGGAGGCCGGCCTGTCGCGGCGCCGGGCCTCCTCCTCGCGCCAGGCCGCCACGGCGGCCAGTACGGCGCGGTCGCGCGAGCTGAGCCGCCCCTGACCCTTCACCCGCCGCCACGCCGTCTCGGGGTCGGGCACCAGCCGCGCCTCGGGGCCGTAACGGCGCTCGTGCTCCTCCCGCACCCACTCGGTGCGCCCGAGCGCCTCCGCCCGCCGCGCCAGCTCGTCGTGGAGGGGCAGGAGGTGGGCGACGTCGCCCGCGGCGTACTCCAGCTGAGCGGCCGAGAGCGGGCGCCGGCTCCAGTCCGTGTAGCGCTCGCCCTTGTCCAGCCGGACGCCGAGCACCCGCTCGAGCAGGGTGCCGAGGCCCTGGCCGGCGCCGAGGCCGACGAAGCCGGCGGTCAGCTGCACGTCGTGGAGGCGCGCCGGGCGCAGCCCGTAGGCCATGCCGAGCAGGGTCAGGTCGGCTGAGGGGGCGTGCATCACGACCTCGACGGCGGGGTCGGCGATCAGCTCGGCCACCGGGAGGAGCGGCGCGCCCTCGATCGGGTCGATGAGGTGCACGCCCCGCGGCGTCGCCACCTGGGCCAGGCAGGCGACGGGGGCGTAGGTCCGCTCCCACATGAACTCGAGGTCGACCGCCGCCCGGCCCTCGGGGCGCGCCTCCTCCACGACGGCGGCGACTCCGGCGGCGTCGCGAAGTGGCTTGCGGTCTGGCATCCACCGCTACCCTAGCGGGCTGTGCAGGCGATCCAGATCAGCGTGGCATTCGGGGCGCGGGACGTCCTCGACGGGGTGGGCTTCAGGGTCGATCCCGGCGAGCGCCTGGCCGTCGTGGGGCGCAACGGGGAGGGCAAGACGACCCTGCTGCGCGTCCTGGCCGGCCGGCTCGCCCCGGACTCGGGCCGCGTCGCGCTGCCCCGCGGGGCCCGGGTCGCCCTCCACGACCAGCGGCCGCCACTCGGGTCGGACCTGACCCTGGAGCAGTACGTGTCGCAGGGCCTGGGGGACGCGCGGCAGGCCGAGGATGAGCTGGCGGCCCTGGAGGCCCGCATGGCCGCCGGCGACGCCGGCCCGGCCGTGCTGGCGTCGTACGAGGAGGCCCAGGCCCGCCTCGAGCGCGCCGGCGGCTACGCCTGGCGCTCCTGGATGGAGCGCGTCCTGCGCGGCCTCGGGATCTCGGAGGAGCACCTGCCCCGGCCGCTGGCGGGCTTCTCGGGGGGCGAGCTGACGCGGGCGTCGCTCGCGCGGGCGCTGGTCTCGCAGCCGGACGTGCTGCTGCTCGACGAGCCGACCAACCACCTCGACCTCGAGGCGGTCGAGTGGCTCGAGCGCACGATCGCCGACCTCGGCGCCGCCGTGGTCCTGGTCTCGCACGACCGCTGGCTCCTCGAGTCGCTGGCCACCTCCGTTCTGGAGCTCGACCGCGGGCGAGCCCGCCTGTGGCCGATGGGCTACTCGGCCTTCCGCCGCGAGCGCGCCCTCGCGATCGACCGGCAGGGCGCCGAGGCCGCGCTCCAGGCCGCGGAGATCGCCCGCCTGGAGCGCTTCGTCGAGCGCTTCCGCGCCGGCACCCGCGCCCGCCAGGCCGCCTCGCGCCAGAAGCAGCTCGACCGGATGGCGCGGATCCGGCCGCCCACCCGCGCCGCCCACCTCGCCTTCGGCTTCCCGAAGGCCGAGCGCAGCGGCCGGGTCGTGGTCGAGGCCGACGGGGTCGACGTGGCCGTGCCCGGCAGGACCCTGGTCTCCGGCGTCGGCTTCACCCTCGAGCGCGGTCAGCGCCTCGCGGTGGTGGGCCCGAACGGCGCGGGCAAGACCAGCCTGATCGAGACGCTCATCGGGCGCCGCCACCCCGGCCGGGGCCGCGTGAGCATCGGGCACAAGGTCGAGGTCGCCTACTTCTCCCAGCAGGGCGCCGGCCTGCGCGACGACCGCACCGTCGTCGAGACCGTGCTGGCGGCCGGCCACCTCACCCAGACCCAGGCGCGCACCCTGCTCGGCGGCTTCCTCTTCTCCGGCGAGGCCGCCGATGCCCCCGTCGAGCGGCTCTCGGGCGGCGAGCGCCGCCGGCTCGAGCTCGTGGCCCTGATCGCCCGGGGCGGCAACCTGCTGGTGCTCGACGAGCCGACCAACCACCTGGACACCGAGAGCCGCGAGGCCCTCGAGACGGCCCTCGGGGCCTTCGACGGGACGGTGATGATGGTGTCTCACGACCGCGCCCTCATCGACGCGGTGGCCACCCACACGCTGTCGATCGAGGACGGCCGCGCCGTCCTCCGCGCCGGCGGCTACGCCGACCTGCTGCGGGCGCGCGAGGCGGTCCGCCCGCCCGCGCCCACCGCCCCCGCGCCTCCGCGCCGGGCCCGCCGCCGCCGGCTCTCGGAGCCCGCCCGCGAGCCGCGCCGCTCGCCGGCCGGCGAGGTCAGCCGCCTGGAGGGCGAGATCGCCCGCGTCGAGGCCGGGATCGCCGAGGTCGAGGCGGCGCTCGCCGACCCCTCCGTGCTCGGCGACCGCGAGGCCGTGGCGGCGCGCGGCGAGGAGCACCGCACGCTCCAGGAGGAGCTGGCCTGGCTCATGCGCGAGTGGGAGCGCGCAGCGGAAACCGCGGCGGGCTGAGCACAATTGGGGAGGGGCCCGCCTGGGCGGGCCCCCGGGGTGCACCTCAGCGGCGAGCCCGCCTCGCGGTGGTGTTGACTGTTCCGGCGCCCGCCCCGCCGAAGGCGGTGCGCCGGTCTGCCGGAGGCCCCGGCCAGGGGCCGGAGGCGCGCATGCCGGCCCGCAAGAGGCCGGCATGCGCTTTGGACTCAGCTCTCGACGATTCCTGCCTGGCTCAGGAACTCCGCGGCCACGGCGTCGGGGTCCTCCTGGTCGAACTCCACCCGCGAGATGAGCGGGATGATCGCCTCCTGCGTGAGCGCGGCGTTCACCTGGTCCAGCGCGTCGGTGAAGG
>DATAGF010000211.1:0-3178 GCA_036257075.1 Miltoncostaeaceae bacterium | reverse complement strand
TCAGGAAAGCCTTCCCGGCCTCGTCGCCGACGCGGGTGGGTGGTCGATCGGCGCGCTCGTCGCGGTGATCGCCTTCAAGGGGATGGCGTACTCGATATCGCTCGCGTCGTTCCGGGGCGGACCGGTGTTCCCGGCCATGTTCCTGGGGGCGGCGGCCGGCATCCTCGCCTCCCACCTGCCGGGCCTGGAGCTGACGCCCGCCGTCGGGGTCGGCGTGGGGGCGGCCGTGGCGGCAACCCTCAAACTCCCCCTTACCGCGGTGCTGCTCGCCGTCATCCTGACGCTCTCGGCCGGCGCGGGCGCGACGCCGGTGATCGTGGTGGGCGTCGTGGTCGCCTACCTCACGGCGGCGCTGATCGAGCGGGCCCCGGTCCCAGCTCCCCAGCCAGCAGGTCCATGAGCAGGTTGTCGTGCCAGGCGCCGTCGCGGCCGCGCTCGTACGCGCGCATCACCCCGACCGGGCGGAATCCGACTGCCGCATAGGAGCGGATCGCCCGCTCGTTGGCGACCGCCGGGTCGATGGTGAAGCGGTGGTGGCCGAGCGCGGCGAGTGGCGCACGGCGCCGTCGTCGCCCCACCACCGGGCGACCTCCTCCTCGCGCAGGATGGCCGCCAGACGGCGATGTCGGCCTCCTCGAGCGGCCGCAGAATGGCGCGCTCGCCGCGCAGGACCGGGGTGGTCTCGGCGTCCACGGCGCCAGTCAAGCACGGCCGGGCGAGAAGGGGCCGTTGTACACTCGCCGCCGGATGGCTGACGGCTCCGTCCCACCCGGCGGCATCCTCGACGGCGTCCGCGAGCGCTTCGAGGAGTCGACCGACTTCACGGTGGGGATCGAGGAGGAGTACCAGCTCCTCGACCCGGCCTCCCTCGCGCTGACCAGCCGCTTCGAGGACATGATGGCGACCGCCGACGACTCGCTCCGCGACCGCCTGGCCGGCGAGCTGATCGCCTCCGAGATCGAGTACCGCACGCGGCGCCACGTGACCTTCGCCGACGCGGCGCGCGAGCTGGTGGAGGGCCGCCTCGCGACCCTGGCGCTGGCCGACCGCCTCGGCATCGCGGTCGGCATCTCGGGCGTCCACCCCTTCAGCCCCTGGACCGAGCAGCGGATCATCGACACGCCGCACTACCGGCGGCTCGACGAGGAGCTGGGCTACGTCGCCTGGACCAACAACACGTGGTCGCTCCACCTGCACGCGGGCGTCCGCGGGGCCGACCGGGCCGTGGCCGTCTCGACGGCGATGCGGAGCGTCCTGCCGGAGCTGCTCGCGCTCTCGGCGAACAGCGCCGTCTTCCTCGGCCGCCCGACGCGGCTCGCCTCGACCCGGACGCAGGTGTTCACCACGAGCTTCCCGCGCTGCGGCGTGCCCGACGCCTACGCCGGCTGGGGGGACTACGCCCGCTTCGTGGAGCTCCTGGAGCGCACCGGCTCGATCGTCGAGAGCACCCAGATCTGGTGGAGCGTCCGCCCGCACCACAGCTTCGGGACGGTCGAGGTGCGGATCTGCGACGGCCAGACCGAGATGAACGAGGCCCTGTCGGTCGCGGCGCTGATGCTGGCGTGCATCGCCGCCTTCTGCGCCGACGCCGACGCCGGGCGGCCGCTGCCGGCGCACGCCCGCGGGCTCATCGAGGAGAACGTCTGGCGCGCCGAGCGCCACGGCCTGGAGGGGCCCCTCATCGACCTCGACACCGGCACCGAGCGGAGCGCGGCCGACGCGATCGAGGCGCTGCTCGAGTGGACTGCGCCCGTGCACGAGCCGCTCGGCCTCGGCCCCTTCCTGGCCGGCGTGCCCGCGATGCTCGCCGGCGGGAACGGGGCGATGCGCCAGGTGGCGCGCCTCGCCGAGCTCGGCGACGTGCGCGCGATGCACGCGGAGGTGGTGGAGCGCACGCGCCGGTCCGCGGAGGAGGCGCTCGCGATGGCCGCGGCGGGGGCCGCGTGAGCACCGAGGGCGCGCCTCCGCCCCGGGAGCCCACGCCCGAGGAGTTCGCTGCGGCGCTCGCCGAGCAGCTCGCCCGCACGCCGGTGCGGGACCTGCTGCTGCAGACCATGGCGACGTTCACGGACATGGCCGGCATCCGGCTGGGCCTCGGACCGGCGGGCGAGGGCGCGCGCGACCTCACCCAGGCCCGCCAGGCCATCGAGACGCTGCGCGCGCTGATCGACGTGGCCGACCGGGAGCTCGGCCCCGCCCAGGCCCGCCCCTTCCGCGAGCCCCTGGCCATGCTCCAGATGGCCTACGCCCGCCTGGTCGAGACGCCAAGAGCCGAGGGCGCGGCGACGGCCGCCGAGCCGCCCGGGCCCGAGCCCCCGCCGCCGCCGAGGACGCCGCCCGCGGACGATCCGGCGAGCCGCCTCTGGGTACCGCCGGGAACCCGCAGACCGGGCGGCTCCTCGACCTAGCCCCCCGTTCGGACGGGCCACGGCGGTCCGTCCCGTGTGGTAGAAATCGCCGCCGGATCGGCCTTCCCGCGGGGATGCCGCCAGTTCTTGCCGTCCGGCGCGCTCTCCCGATCGGGCAGAGCGATCGCTCGCAGTGACCCCGATCTCGGAGGGAGCACTTGGCCGACTTCCTGTCGGACAACACAACCTGGCTGGCGGTCGTCCTCGGCCTGGTGGCCGTCGCGTACGGGATCGGGCTCACCGTCTACCTGCTCCGCCAGCCGGCGGGCGACGAGCGGATGCGCTCCATCGCGGCGGCCGTCCAGGAGGGCGCGCAGGCGTACCTGACGCGCCAGTACACGATCATCGCGGCGGTCGCCGCGGTGCTCTTCCTCGTCATCGGGTTCCTCGGAGAGGCCGTCGACTCGACGCTCCTCGGCTGGAAGGCCGCCATCGGCTTCCTGATCGGCGCCGTCGCCTCCGCGGCGGCGGGCTTCATCGGGATGAACGTCTCGGTGCGCGCCAACGTGCGGACGGCCGAGGCGGCCAAGAGGGGCCTCGGCCCGGCGCTCGGGATCGCCTTCAAGGGCGGCGCGGTCACCGGCATGCTCGTCGTGGGCCTCGGCCTGCTGGCCGTGGCCGGCTACTTCCTCATCCTCGGCGAGGACGCCGACGACGTCGAGCCGCTGGTCGGGCTCGCCTTCGGCGGCAGCCTCATCAGCGTCTTCGCCCGCCTCGGAGGCGGCATCTTCACCAAGGGCGCCGACGTGGGCGCCGACCTCGTGGGCAAG
>DATAGF010000201.1:0-5984 GCA_036257075.1 Miltoncostaeaceae bacterium | reverse complement strand
ACGGAGCCGTTGAGCGACACCTGGCTCGCGCTCGCGCCGATGCCGACCGAGAGGTCGGCCAGCGAGCCGGCGAGCGGCCCCAGCGGCACCGGGCCCTTGGCCCCCGGCGACGGGAACCCGGTCCCGGCCACCTGGGCCTGGTCGCCGTAGCCGAGGCGCCCGTCGACCCCGTAGCCCCAGCAGCGCAGGGTCCCGTCGTCGATCAGCGCGCAGGTGTAGCCGGTGCCCTCATCGGGCGCGGCGGGAGTGGAGGGCGTCGGCGCGCCGCCGAGCGTGATGGCCCGGGCGGTGCGCCCGGGGCCGAGATCGACCGGTCCCGCCGTCTCGGGGAGGCTCCCCGGCGCGTCGCCGACCGTGGCGGAGGTCGCGTAGCCCAGGCGGCCGCCGCCGCCGAAGCCCCAGCAGCGCACGTCCCCCGTGTCGAGGACCGCGCAGCTGTGGGCGTCGGCCGCGCCGATGGCGATCGCCGTCCGCCCCGCGCCGATGGCCACCGGGCCGCCGGGGGTGGAGAGGTTCGCCGTCGAGCCGTAGCCGAGGCGGCCGTTGGCGCCGAAGCCCCAGCAGCTCACCGAGCCGTCGTCGAGGATCGCGCAGGTGTGGCCGGCGCCGCCGGCGACCGCGCGCGCGGACCGGCCGGCCGGCAGGGCGACGGCGCCGGCCGAGGCGGGCGGCTCGTCGTCGCCCACGTTGGCGGTGCCGCCGTTGCCGAGCTGACCGCTCGCGCCGAAGCCCCAGCAGCGCATGGAGCCGTCGTCGAGGATCGCGCAGGTGTGGAAGTCGCCGGCCGCGATCGCCCGGGCCGTGCGGCCGCCGAGGTTCACGGGCCCGACGGCGGCCGGAACCTCGTCGTCGCCGACGGACTGTGTGTTGCCGTAGCCGAGGCGCCCGTCGCTGCCGTTGCCCCAGCACTTCACGGAGCCGTCGTCGAGGATGGCGCAGGTGTGCGAGGTGCCCGCGGTGATGGCCACCGCGCCGCGGCCGAGGTTGACCGGCGGGGCCGCCGCCGGGAGGCTCACGTTGGCCGTCGAGCCGTAGCCGAGGCGGCCGTTGGCCCCAAACCCCCAGCACTTGACCGTGTGGTCGTCGAGGATCGCGCAGGTGTGGAAGTCGCCCGCCGCGATCGCCAGCGCGTAGCGGCCGGGCCCCAGGTTCACCGGCGGCGCGGCCGCGGCGGACAGGATCGTGGCGTCCGACCCGTAGCCCAGGCGGCCCGCCAGGCCCTTGCCCCAGCAGCGGAGGGTGTGGTCCGCGAGGATCGCGCAGGTGTGCTGGATCCCCGCGTCGATGTAGCCCGCCTGGGCCGGCCTGACCGCGGAGGACGCGGACTCCGAATCGGCGCGCGAGGGGACGATCAGGGCGAGGACGGCGACGAGCGCGCACGCTGACGCCAGCCACGCCCCGCGGGAGGAGGAGCTGGACATGTCCGCCGCTTCGTACCACAGCGTTGCGGGGGAGTCACCTGAACACGGGCGCTCTAGACTCGGCGGCCGTGCCGGCCCCGCTCCTCATCCGGCCCGCGACGGCCGACGACGCGGGCGCCATCGGCGCGATCTACGACGAGGCCGCGGCGAGCGGGGTCGCCACGTTCGCGACGGGGCGGCACCCGGCCTCCGAGCGCCGCGCCTGGCTGGCGGCCCGGCCCGAGCGCGCGCCGGTCTGGTGTGGCCAGGCCGGCTCCGAGGTGGTGGCCTGGTCGGCGATCGCCCCCTTCTCGCACCGGCCGTGGTACGCGGGCGTCGCGGAGTACACCGTCTACGTCGCCGCCGCGCGCCACGGCGAGGGCATCGGCGGGCGGATGCTCGACGCCCTGATCGAGGAGGCCCCGGGCTACGGCTACTGGAAGCTCGTCGGGATGATCCTGCCCGAGAACGCGGCCGGGCTGGCGCTGGCCCGCCGCGCCGGCTTCCGGGTCGTGGGCACCCACCTCGCGCACGCCCGGCGCGAGGGCCGCTGGCGGGACGTGACGATCGTCGAGCGCCACGTGGAGGCGGTTCCGGGCACGGGCCGCGGGCTCCTGACAGAATCCTGAGGACGGTCCCGGGCCCGATCCCACGCGGAGGCTGATGGCCAAGACCCGTTCCCCGTCCGCACGCGACGCGGCGGCGCGTCCCGACGCAGAGCTGATGCGGGGGATGTTCGAGACGATGTGGCTGATCCGCCGCTTCGAGGAGCGCGCGGCGGAGGAGTACATGCGCGGGCGCATCGGCGGCTTCCTGCACCTCGCCATCGGCGAGGAGGCGGCCGTCGTCGGCGCGATCAGCGCGCTGCGGCCGACCGACCCCATCACCTCGACCTACCGCGAGCACGGCCAGGCGCTGGCGCGGGGGTCCGACCCGAAGGCCGTCATGGCCGAGCTCTTCGGCCGGGCGACCGGGCTCTGCGGCGGGCTCGGCGGCTCCATGCACCTGATGGACAAGGAGCGCCACTTCTACGGCGGCTACGGCATCGTCGGGGGGTCGATCCCGCTGGCCGTGGGGCTCGCCTTCGCGATCGCGTACCGCGACGAGGACTCGGTCGCGATGGCGATGTTCGGCGACGGGGCCGTGAACCAGGGGGTCCTGGCCGAGGTCATGAACATGGCCGAGCTCTGGCGCCTGCCGGTGGTCTTCTTCGTGCTCAACAACCAGTACGGCATGGGCACCGCGGTCGAGCGGGCCTCGGCGGAGACCGATCTCTTCAAGCGCGCCGACGCCTTCGACATGCCCGCCCGCCAGGTGGACGGCATGGACGTGATGGCCGTGCACGCGGCGGTCTCGGAGGCCGCTCGCCTCGCCCGCGAGGAGCGCCAGCCGAGCATGATCGAGGCCATCGCCTACCGCTACCGCGGCCACTCGATGAGCGACCCGGACACCACCCGGGAGGGCTCCGAGAAGGAGCGCTGGCAGGCCCGCGACCCGCTCGTCACCTTCGAGCGCGTGCTGCTGGGTGAGGGCGTGGTCACGCGCGAGGAGGCCGACGCCGTCCGCACGGCGGCCGAGCGTGCCGTCGAGGAGGCGGTGGCCTTCGCCGAGGAGAGCCCGGAGGTCCCGGAGGAGGAGCTCGCCCGCCACCTCTACGCCGACCCGTGGAGCGACGACCCGCGCGGCGGCGCGACCGTGCCCGGCGGGGGCGGAGGCTCATGAGCACCGCCAAGGCGCCGGCCGCGCGGAAGGCCCCGTCGGGACCCAAGCCCGTCTCCTATCGCGAGGCCCTGACCCAGGCGATGCGCGAGGAGATGGAGCGCGACCCGGACGTCTTCGTGATGGGCGAGGACGTCGGCCAGTACGAGGGCGCCTTCAAGGTCACCCGCGGGCTGCTGCGCGAGTTTGGCGAGCGGCGCGTCGTCGACACGCCGATCTCGGAGGCCGGCTTCGTCGGCATCGGCATCGGCGCCGCCATGGCCGGCCTGCGGCCGGTGATCGAGATGATGACCGTGAACTTCTCGATCCTCGCCCTCGACCAGATCGTCAACAACGCGGCCAAGGTCCGCTACATGTTCGGCGGCCAGGTCGCGTGCCCGATGGTCATCCGCATGCCCGGCGGCGCGGGCCACCAGCTCGCCGCCCAGCACAGCCACTCGCTCGAGGCCTGGTACTCGCACGTCCCCGGCCTGAAGGTGGCGGTGCCCTCGACCCCGTTCGACGCCAAGGGGCTCCTGAAGTCGGCGATCCGCGACGACGACCCGGTGATCTTCCTCGAGAGCGAGGGCCTCTACGCGAAGAAGGGCCCCGTGGGCGGCCCCGAGGAGCTGGTGCCGCTCGGGCGCGCGGCGGTGCGCCGGCGCGGGGGCGACTGCACCGTCATCGCCCTCTCGCGGATGGTCTGGGTGGCGCTCTCGGCGGCGGAGGCGCTGGCCGGCGAGGGCATCGAGGCGGAGGTCATCGACCCCCGCACGCTGCGCCCCCTCGACCTCGAGGCTCTCGCCGCGAGCGTCCGCCGCACCGGGCGGGCGGTGATCGTGGAGGAGGGCTGGCCGGAGTCGGGCGTCGCGGCCAACCTCGCCGCGCGCCTCTACGAGGCCTGCTTCGACTGGCTCGACGCCCCGATCGCGCGCGTGACGGCCGCCGACGTCCCCATGCCGTACGCCAAGAACCTGGAGCAGGCCGCGCTGCCGTCGCCGTCGCAGGTCGCCGGCGAGGTGCGGCGGCTGCTCGGGCGGGGAGGGGGCTGATGGCCCAGTTCGTGATGCCGAAGCTCAGCGACACCATGGAGGAGGGGACGATCCTCCAGTGGCTCGCCGCCGACGGCGACGCGGTCGAGAAGGGCCAGCCGATCGTCGAGATCGAGACCGACAAGGCCAACATGACCGTCGAGGCGCCCGAGTCAGGCGCGCTGCACCTGCTGGCGGCCGAGGGGGACGTCCTGGCCGTCGGCGAGCCGATCGCCGAGATCGGCGAGGGCGGCGGCGCGGCGGCCGAGCCCGAGGCCGACCGCGGCGCGGCCGAGGCGGCCGCCGCCCCGGGCGCGGGTGCCGCGCGGGAGGCGGCCAGCGCCGATGCCGATGAGGCGCCGATGATCGACCTGCCCGACGACGAGAACGAGGGCGAGGCGATCGCGGCGGAGGAACGCGGCGAGGACGGGCGCACCGAGATCCCGGTGGCCGACGACGGCACCGCCGCCGAGATCGGCGGCGAGCTGGGCGTGGAGGAGACCTACCCGGGGGCCCGGGCCGCCGACGAGGCCGACTCAGGCGGCGAGCCCGAGGCCGAGGCGCCCGCGCTTGAGGAGCCCGAGCGGGAGCCGGCCCCGTCGCGCGACGGCGGCGAGCGGCTCAAGGCGTCGCCGCTGGCAAGACGGCTGGCGCGCGACCTCGGGGTCGACATCGCCGACGTGCGCGGCACGGGGCCCGACGGACGCATCGTCCGCGCCGACGTCGAGGCGGCCGCGCGCGGCGACCAGGGCGCGAGGAGGCCGCCCGCGACCGCCGAGCCGCACGCGGCGGCGAAGGCCGAGCCCAGCCCCGAGGCGGCGCGGCCCGCAGCCGCCCCCGGCGAGCGGGTGCCCCTGACCCGGCTCCAGCGCACCGTGGCCTCGCGGATGGCCGCCTCGTCGGCCGAGGCCCCCCAGTTCGCCCTGCAGCGCGACGTCGACGCGACCGAGGCCGTCGCCCTGCGCCGCCAGCTCGTGGAGGCCGCGCCGGAGGGTGAGGGCCCGAGCCTGAACGACCTCATCGTGCGCGCCGTCGCCATGGCGGCCGCCGAGCAGCCCGAGGCCGTGAGCCGCTTCGACGGCGACGCGCTGGTGCGGCCGGACGGCATCCACGTCGGCATCGCCGTCGCGGTCGACCGGGGCCTGCTGGTGCCCGTGATCCGCGACGCCGACGGCAAGGGGGTCGGCCAGATCGCTCGCGAGGCGCGCGACCTGATCGCCCGGACCCGCGACGGCAGCATCACCCCGGCCGAGCTGGAGGGGAGCGTGGTGTCCGTCTCCAACCTCGGGATGTTCGGCATCGACCGCTTCACGGCGATCATCAACCCGCCCGAGGCGGCGATCCTGGCCGTCGGGCGCGCGGCCGAGCGGGCGGTGGCGCGCGGCGGCGAGGTGGTGGTGCGCGAGATGATGACCCTGACCCTCTCCGTCGACCACCGGGCGGTGTACGGGGCGGACGGGGCGATCTTCCTGGGCCGCGTGGCCGAGCTGCTCGAGCGGCCCGGCGCGCTGGTCCTCTAGCCGCGGCCGTGGCGCGGCCTGGCCTCCTCGTGCGCTCTGGGCGCATCGGCTACCGCGAGGCGTGGGACGCCCAGCGGGCGCTCGCCCGGGCGCGCGCCGCCGGTGCGGTCCCGGACGTCGTCTGGCTGCTGGAGCACACGCCGGTCTTCACGACCGGCCGCCACGGCAGGCGCGAGGACCTGCACCTCTCGGACGAGGCCCTGGCGGGCGCCGGCGCGGAGTTCGTCCGGTCGGACCGCGGGGGGCAGATGACCTGGCACGGCCCCGGCCAGAGCGTCGCGTACGCGATCTGCGACCTGCGCCCCGGCGGCCGGGTGCGGGCGTTCGTCGAGGCC
>DATAGF010000200.1:0-7512 GCA_036257075.1 Miltoncostaeaceae bacterium | reverse complement strand
AGGTAGCGGAAGAGCCCGACGTGGGGCGCGAGCTCGATCTCGATGGCCTGGCCGAAGGCCTCGACCAGCCGCGGCCGCGAGGTCGTGCCCACGGTGGTGCCGCTCAGGCCGACCTCGCCGGTCCGGAGCGAGATGCGGTTGGTGTAGTCGCGCGCCCGCGGGCTGGTCCGCTCCGTCCACTCGATCCCCCGCTCGGCGGCCAGCGCGCCCGCGTTGACGACGTTGACGTGCTCCTCCACGTGCCCCTGGAGCACGCCGGCGAGGACGGCCGAGGTCAGGATGCGGGTGTCGAGGGTGCCGAGCTGGCCCTCGTAGGAGATCTCGAGCGGCGACACGGCGCCGCCCGCGAGCGCGCCGACGAGCTGGCCGAGCTGGTGCGCCAGCGGCAGGAAGGGGCCGAGCACCTCGAGCGCCTCGGGCCCGAGGGCGGGGATGTTCACCGCCGAGCTGACCACGCCGCCCGTGAGGGCCGCGGCCACCTGCTCGGCGACGACGACGCCCGCGCGGTCCTGGGCCTCCTCGGTCGAGGCGCCCAGGTGGGGCGTGACGACGACCCCCGGGAGGCCGAAGAGCGGGCTCTCGGTGACGGGCTCGTGGGGGAAGACGTCGATGCCGGCCCCGCCCAGGCGCCCGCCCTCCAGCGCCTCCACGAGCGCCTCCTGGTCGATCACGTCCCCGCGGGCGGCGTTGATGATCCGGGCGCCCGGCTTCATGGCGGCGAACGCCTCGCGGCCGACGAACCCGCGCGTCTCGGGCGTCGAGGCCAGGTGGAGGCTGATGAAGTCGCTGGCCCGGTAGAGGTCCTCGGGGGTCTCGGCCCTGTCCACCCCGAGCTCGCGGTAGCGGGCCTCGGCCACGAAGGGGTCGTACGCGATCACCCGCATGCCGAGGCCCTTGGCCCGCTCGGTCACCATCTGCCCGATGCGGCCGAAGCCGAGGACGCCGAGCGTCTTGCCGGTGACCTCGATCCCGCCGAACCTCGACCGCTCCCAGCGCCCGTCGATGAGGCTCGAGTGCGCCTGGGGGATGTTGCGGGCCTGGGCGAGCAGCAGCGCGATGGCGTGCTCGGCGGCGGACAGGGCGTTCGAGCCGGCCGCGTTCACGACCACGATGCCGCGTCGCGTCGCCGCGTCCACGTCGACGTTGTCGACCCCGGTCCCCGCCCGGCCGACGACCTTCAGCCGGCTCGCCCTCCCGATCAATTCAGCCGTGACCTTGGTCGCGCTCCGCACCACCAGGGCGTCGTAGTCGGCGACCCGCTCCATCAGCTCCTCGCGCGAGAGGCCGACGCCGTCGTCGACGGAGAAGCGCTCGGCGAGGTAGGCCACGCCCGCGTCGGCGATCGGCTCGCAGACCAGGACGCGCAGGTCCGCCCTGAGGGACGTCTCCGGTGGGGTCACAAAGCGCGCGAGGAGGCGGTCAGCGCGTCCGCGGCGACCCGCTGGGCGGCCGCCACGCCGGCGCCGATCTCGACCGGGTGGCCGAGGTCGGCGAGGACGATCTCCAACGCCCCGAGCGTGGTCAGGATGTCGCGGTAGTCGTAGTAGCCGCAGTGGCCGATGCGGCAGATCCGCCCGGACAGCTTGCCCTGGCCGCCGGCGATCGTGATGCCGAAGCGGCTCTTGAGCCCGGCGGGGATCGCCTTGCCGTCCACGCCCTCGGGCACGAGGAAGGCCGTGACCACGTTCGCCTCCGGGTTCTCCGGGCCGAGCAGCGACAGGCCGCACGCCTGCACGCCGGCGCGGCACATGCGCCCGAGGGCCCGGTGGCGGGCGAAGACGTCCTGCAGCCCCTCGGCCTCGATCAGGCGCAGCGCCTCCTGGAGCTGGCAAACGAGGGTGACGGGCGGGGTGAAGGGGCTGCGCGAGCCGCCCTTGCGGGTGCGCTCCCAGTCGAGGTAGAAGCCGCCCGGGCCGAGCGCCGCCGAGCGCGCGACGGCGCGCTCGGCGGCCGCCACGAAGGCCAGGCCGGGTGGCGTCATCAGCCCCTTTTGCGAGCCCGAGACGACGACGTCGATCCCCCACCGGTCCATGGGGAGGTCGACGACCCCGAGGCCCGACACGGCGTCGGCCACGAGGATGCGGTCGCCGGCCGCCTCCCGCAGCGCGGGCAGGTCGGAGACGACGCCCGTCGACGTCTCGCTCTGGGTCACGAAGACGACCTCGATGCCGGGCTCGCGCTCCAGCGCCTCGGCGACGGCCGCCGGGTCGATGGGGCGGCCCCACTCGCCCTCCAGGTGCAGGGCGTCGACGCCGTGGTCTGCGCAGATCGAGGCCCACCGGACGCCGAAGTTGCCGCACGAGGCGACCAGGACGCGCTCGCCGCGGGCGGCGAGGTTCGCGACGGCCGAGTCCATCGCGCCGGAGCCGGACGCCCCGAACACGAGGATCTCGCCCTCGGTCTGGAAGACGCCGCGGAGGCGCTCGATGACGTACTCCCAGATGGCGACGAACTCCGCCGAGCGGGAGTAGAGGATCGGACGGACGCCCGCCGCCACCACCTCGGGCGGCAGGGCCGTGGGCCCCGGGACCATGAGGGTGCTCTTGAGGTTCCCGACGGTGGCGGGGGCCCTGGCGCGCGCCGATGTGGGCGAGGTGGTCAGCTCAGAACTCCGTGTCGATCCAGCTCATCATGCCGCGCAGGCGCCTGCCAACGTCCTCGACGGGGTGGTGGGCGTCGCGCCGGGCGATGGCGTTGAAGACGGGCCGGCCGACCTGGTTCTCCTCCAGCCACTCCTTGGCGAAGCG
The DNA here is from genome assembly GCA_036257075.1 of Miltoncostaeaceae bacterium. GTDB lineage: Bacteria > Actinomycetota > Thermoleophilia > Miltoncostaeales > Miltoncostaeaceae > DATAGF01. The sequence continues at coordinate 4,765 of DATAGF010000200.1, read as the reverse complement.
GCCGGTCTGGATCTCGGCGAGGATCCGCCTCATCTCGGCGCGCGTCTCGTCCGTGATGATGCGGGGCCCGCGTGTGAGGTCGCCGTACTCGGCCGTGTTGGAGATCGAGTAGCGCATGCCGCTGATGCCCTTCTCGTACATCAGGTCGACGATGAGCTTGAGCTCGTGGAGGCACTCGAAGTAGGCGAGATCGGGGTTGTAGCCCGCCTCGACGAGGGTGTCGAAGCCCGCCCGCACGAGCTCGGTGAGGCCGCCGCAGAGCACCACCTGCTCGCCGAAGAGGTCGGTCTCGGTCTCCTCGGCGAAGGTGGTCTCGATCACCCCGGCGCGGGTGCAGCCGATTCCCTTGGCGTACGCCAGCGCGAGCGCCTTCGCGTCGCCGGAGGCGTCCTGCTGGACGGCGAGCAGCCCCGGCACGCCGGCGCCCTCGACGTAGGTGCGGCGCACCAGGTGGCCCGGGCCCTTGGGCGCGACCATCATCACGTCCACGCCCGGCGGCGGGACGACCTGGCCGAAGTGGACGGAGAAGCCGTGGGCGAACAGCAGCGAGTCGCCCTCGGCGAGCCCCGGCGCGACGCTCTCGGCGAAGAGGCGGCCCTGGTGCTCGTCGGGGGCGAGGACCATCACCAGGTCTCCGCGCGCGGCGGCCTCGTCCGGCGGCAGGACCTCGAGGCCCTCCTCGCGGGCCGCCTCGGTCGAGGAGGATCCCGGCCGCAGCCCCACGACCACGGACACGCCCGAGTCGCGCAGGTTCAGGGCGTGGGCGTGGCCCTGGCTGCCGTAGCCGATGACGGCCACGGTCTTGCCGCTCAGCAGGTCGAGGTCGGCGTCGGCGTCGTAGTACATCGGCACGGTGGCGCTCCGGGTCTGTGTGGCGTGTGCGGCGCGGGGCCGCGTCAGGTGATCGACGCGCCGCGGCCGAGCGCGACCACGCCGGTCTTGACCAGCTCGATGAGCCCGAAGGGCCGAAGGAGCTGCTCGAAGTTGACGAGCTCGTCGCTCTCCCCCGTGACCTGGATGGTCAGCGAGTCCGGGTTCACGTCGATGATCCGGGCGTCGAAGATCTCGACGAGCTGGATGACCTCGCTGCGGCTGCGGGCGTCGGCCTTCACCTTCACCAGCGCCAGCTCCCGCGAGACCATGTTCTCCGGGTCGAGGTCGCGGATCTTGATGACGTTGACGAGCTTGTCGAGCTGCTTGGTCATCTGCTCGACGGGGAAGCGGCTCGTGTCGACCGCGATCGTCATGCGCGAGCGGTCGGGGTCCTCGGTCGGGCTGACCGCCAGCGAGTCGATGTTGAAGCCGCGGCGGGTGAACAGCCCCGCCACGCGGGACAGCACCCCTGGCTTGTTCTCGACGAGGACCGACAGCGTGTGCTTCACGGCGCGGGAGCATAGCGAGCCGGGGGTGGGGGCTACCCTTGACCCATGGAGGGCCGGCTCCTCGTCGTGGAGGACGATCCGCAGGTCCGGGCGATGCTGACGCGGGCGCTGCGCTACGAGGGCTTCGAGGTCATCGCGGCCTGCGACGGCGCCGAGGCGATGGCGTCGCTGCGGTCGTCGCGGCCCGACCTGCTGCTGCTCGACCTCCTGCTGCCCGACGCCGACGGCGTCGACCTCTGCGGTCGCCTACGCGCCGAGGGCGACCCGCTGCCGATCCTCATGCTGACGGCCCGCGACACGGTGTCGGACCGGGTCGCCGGGTTCGAGGCCGGCGCCGACGACTACCTGGTCAAGCCCTTCTCGACCGCCGAGCTCGTGGCCCGGGTGCGCGCCCTGCTCCGGCGCGCGCGCGACCGGCCGCCGCCGTCGACCCGCCGCGTGGGGGAGCTCGAGCTCGACGCGTCCACCCACGAGGTCCGCCGCGGCGGCCGGCCGCTGCAGCTCACGCGGCGCGAGTTCGACCTGCTGGCGCTCTTCCTGGAGCACCCCGGGACGGTGCTCGCGCGCGAGCGCCTGCTGACCGAGGCCTGGGGCTACCACTCCCCCGTCGAGACCAACGCGATCGACGTCTACGTCGGCTACCTACGGCGCAAGCTGGAGGAGGGCGGGGAGCCGCGCGTGATCCACACCGTGCGCGGGGTCGGCTACGTGCTGAGGGAATGAGCCTCAGGACCCGCATCGCCCTCTCGGCGGCCGCGGCCGTGCTGGTGGCCGTCGCCCTCTTCGCGGCCGGCGCCTACTGGCTCATCTCCGAGCGGGCCTACGACCGCGTCGACCGCTCGCTCTCGGCGACGGCCGACCGGGTGGCCGACGAGCTCGACCGGCCCGACCTGGGCGGCCGCGACTTCGCCGAGCCGCCGACGCCGGACGCGCCGGCCCGGCCGGCGCCCGAGCCCGCTCCGGACCCCTCGGGCACCCGGGTTGAGCTCGACCCCTCCGGCGAGATGGACCCGAGCGGCCCGCGGACCGTGACCCTCGAGGGCGAGCACTACCGGCTGCTGGTGCGTGCGCTGGAGCCCAGCGCTGACGGGACCCGCCGCACGGTCGCGGTGGCCCGGCCGCTCACCGACGTCGAGGAGACGCTCGACGAGGTCGCCCTCGGGCTCGTCATCGCCGCGGTGGCGGCCGCCCTGATCGCGATCGTCCTCGCCCTGCTCGTCGTCCGCCCGGCGCTGCGCCCGCTGGCCCAGGCCCGCGCGGCCGCCGAGCGGGTGGCCGACAGCCAGGACCCCTCGCTGCGCGTCCCCGAGGGGCGGGCGGACGAGGTCGGGGCCCTGGCACGGGCGATGAACCGCATGCTCTCGCGGCTCGAGGCCGCCCAGCGGCGGCTGCGCTCGACCCTGTCCGAGCAGCGCCGCTTCGCCGCCGACGCCTCGCACGAGATGCGGACGCCCCTCACCGCCCTGCGCGGCGACATCGAGACGCTGCGCCGCCACGACCCGCCGCCCGCCGAGCGCGCCGAGGCCCTGCGCGACATGGCCGCCTCGGTGGAGCGCCTCGACCGGCTGGTGGAGGGCCTCCTGGGCCTCGCCCGCGTCGACGGCGACGCCGGCGAGGCCGAGCCGGTCGACCTCGGGGAGATGCTGGCCGAGATCGCCACGGCCGAGGAGTGCGCCTCGGTCGACGCCGGCGTGGTGGTCACGGGCGACCGCGCCGCCCTGCGCGGGATGCTGATGAACCTCATCGACAACGGCCGCACCCACGGCGGGCGCGTCACCGTCGCGGTCGCGGCTGAGAACGGCTCGGCCGTCGTCCGCGTCGACGACGACGGGCCGGGCATCGCGCCGGCCGACCGCGAGCGCGTCTTCGACCGCTTCTACCGCGCCCCGGACCGCCGCGGCACCCCGGGGGCGGGCCTGGGGCTCCCCATCGCGAAGGCGACCGCCGAGCGCTGGGGGGGCAGCGTGCGGCTGCTGCCCACGGGCACGGGAACCAGCTTCGAGGTGAGGCTGCCCCTGGCGTGAGCCGCCGCGGTCAGCCCCGGCCCGGCAGGAGCGGGACGACCTCGTCGGCGAACCGTCGCAGCCGGTCCTCCAGCCCGCCGCGCTCGTGGCCGAGGTTGACGACGAAGCCGTCGCAGCCTGCGTCGACGTACTCGGACAGGCGCGCCGCGACCCACTCGGCCGGGCCCGCGACGGCGTGCCGCCCGCGCTCGTCCACGCCAGCCTGCGGCTCGGGCGTGAGGGAGACGCCGATCCGCAGGACCACGCGGCTGTCGGCGCGCCGCTCTCGCAGCTCGGCGGCCATTGCGCGGAGGTCGTCCGGCGGGAGCGCGACCGGGTGCCAGACGCCGGTGAGCGCCGCGCGGCGCAAGGTGGCGCGCGACACGCCGGCGGCCCACAGCTCGGGGCCGCCGGGCCGGACCGGGCCGGGCGACATCCACCCGTCGGCCTCGAAGCGCCCCTCGAGGCGGACGCGTCCCGGCATCTGCTCGGCGACCGAGGCGGCCGCGCGGAGCCAGTCGTCCACCAGCCGGCCGCGGCCCCGGTAGTCGGCGCCGAGCGAGGCGAACTCGGGCTCCAGCCACCCCGGCGAGACGGCGGCCAGGATCCGGCCGCCGGACAGGAAGTCGAGCGTCATGAGCTGCTTCAGCGCGACGAGCGGCCGGCGCTGCGGGACGATGAGGGCCGAGACGCCGAGCCCGAGCCGCCGCGTGCGCGCGGCGAGGAAGCCGAGCGAGACGAGCGCCTCGGCGATCGTCCCGTACACCGGCGCGTACTCGCCGGGGACCATGAGGTGGTCGGTGACCCAGCCGGAGTCGAAGCCGACCTCCTCGGCGGCGACGGCGGCGCCCGCCAGCCGCTCGGCGTCGAGCGCGTCGCCGTAGTTCGGCAGGACCACGCCGAGGTGGAGCGGCGGCACGGCGCGACGCTATCGCGGGAGCCGGGGCCGCGCGCGCCGGCTCAGCCCTTCAGCGCGAGCACCGCCGCGAGGTCGTCGGCCTCCTCGGGCCGCTTGTCCTCGCGGTACCGCACCACGCGGGCGAAGCGGAGGGCGACGCCGCCCGGGTAGCGGGGCGAGACCTGGACGCCGTCGAAGGCGACCTCCACGACCAGCTCGGGGCGGACCTCGACGACGATCCCGCGGCGCCGGACCTCCAGCTCCTGGAGGCGCTCGGTCTGCCAGGCGAGCATCGCGTCCGTGAGGCCCTTGAAGGTCTTGCCGAGCATGACGAAGCCCTCGCCGTCCCCGGCGCGCGCGCCCAGGTGCAGGTTGCTGAGCCAGCCCGTGCGCCGGCCGTGCCCCCACTCGGCCGCCAGCACCACCAGGTCGAGGGTGTGCCGCGGCTTGACCTTGAGCCACCCGGCGCCCCTGCGGCCCGC
>DATAGF010000195.1:0-29428 GCA_036257075.1 Miltoncostaeaceae bacterium | reverse complement strand
GTCGCGTGCGGGTAGGGCACGAGGATCGACGGGCGCCCGATCGCCGCCAGCTCGAAGACCGACCCGCCCGAGCGCGAGACCACCAGGTCGGCCGCGGCGATCGCCCCCGGCATGTCGTCGAGCCAGCCGACCAGCCGGTAGGCGTCGCCGGGCTCGCGGCCGTCGAGCAGGCGCCGGGTCTCCTGGAGCAGGCCGGGGCCGGCGACGTGGATGACGTCCACCGGCGCGCTCCCGAAGGCCTCCACCGCGGCGCGGTTGAGGCTGCGGGCGCCCTGGCTGCCGCCGACGACCAGGACGGCGGTCGCCCCGGGGTCGATCCCGAAGGCCCGTCGCCCGGCCGTGCGGGTGGCCGACGTCACGGCGCTGCTCACCGGGCGGCCCGTCACGAGGTAGCGCCGCCCGGTGCGGCCGGGCAGCGGGAAGGCCAGCGCCACCCGCTTGGCCAGCGGCGCGGCCAGGCGGTTGGCGGCGCCGAGGTGGGAGTCGGCCTCCATGAGCATGAGCGGGCGTCGCGTCAGCCAGGCCGCCAGCGCCACCGGCCCCGCGGCGTAGCCGCCCGCCCCGATGACGACGTGGGGCCGGCGGCGGGCGAGCAGCGAGGCCGCCCGCGGCACGGCGACCGCCGCCTGCCCGAGGGCGATCAGGTTGCGCGGCGTCAGCCGGCGCGCGAGGCCGCGCGCCGGGAGCAGGTCCTGGGGGTAGCCCGCCGCGTCCACCGCCGCGACCGCGCCCGCCCCGCGGGCGCCGACGAAGCGGACCTCAGCCCCCCGCGCGCGCAGCGCGTCGGCCACCGCCAGCGCCGGCATCGCGTGACCGCCCGTCCCGCCGGCGGCGATCAGCGCCCGCACGGCCGGGGACCGCGGCGAGGCCGGCGGAGGAGTGTGATCGGCGTCCGATGTTGACAAGGAGCCCGGTGCAGGCGAGGAGGACGATGAGGCTGCTGCCGCCGAAGGAGACGAAGGGGAGCGGCACTCCGGTCACGGGCATCACGCCCACGACGGCGCCGATGTTGATCGCGGCCTGCGCGAGCACCAGGGTCGTCAGGCCCGCCGCCAGCGCCTGCTGGTGAAGGTCCTTGGCCCTCAGCGCGATCCGGTACCCGGCGGCCGCGAACAGCGCGAAGGCCACCAGCACCGCAACGACGCCGAGGAGGCCGAGTTCCTCCCCCACCGTCGCGAGGATCATATCCGTGTGCGCCTCCGGCAGGTAGAACGCCTTTTGGACGCCGTCGCCGAGCCCCACGCCGCTCACGCCGCCCGAGCCGAGGGCGACCTGGGCCTGGACGCTCTGGAAGCCGGCGCCGTTGGGGTCGCTCCAGGGGTCGAGGAAGGCGAGCAGGCGCTCGCGCCGGTAGGGCTCGGCCATGACCGCCACGACCGCCAGGAACCCGCCGATCGCCACCACGCTCCCCAGATGGCGCAGCCGCGCCCCGGCGACGATCAGCATGGCGACGGCCCCGGCGCAGAGCACCACGGCCGTCCCCATGTCGGGCTCCAGCAGGATCAGCGCGCCCAGGGCCGCCGTCACCAGCAGGAAGGGGACCAGGCCGCCCGGCGTCGCCAGCCGGCGCGGGTCGCGGGCGATGGCCTGAGCCAGCCAGAGGGCCAGGGCGAGCTTGGCGAGCTCGGAGGGCTGGAGCTGGCCGATGGGCCCGAGGTCGATCCAGCGCCGCGAGCCGTTGACCTGCATGCCGATCGACGGCACGAGCACGGCCAGCAGCAGGACGACCGAGACGGCCATGGCGGGCGGCCCCAGGCGGCGCATCCGTTCCGGGCTCATGCGGGCGAAGACCGCGTAGGCGGCCAGCCCCACGACGGCGTAGGCGGCCTGGCGCGTGACCAGCCCCAGCGGATCGCCGTCGTTCAGCAGCGCCGTCGCGCTCGAGCTGGAGTAGACCATGACCAGGCCGAACGACACGAGGGCGAGGACGACGCCCGTGAGCAGGCGCTCCGGTGCGGCGGCTGAGGCGGTGCGGCGTGCCACGGTCCCGAGGACTTCGCCGCCCGCACCCCGGACCCTTGATGGGCGCTCGGCCCCTCAGCGCGCCCCCGCCGCCCTGGCCGCGGCGCGGAAGGCCTCGCCGCGCTCCTGGTAGTCGGCGAACTGGTCGAAGCTGGCGCAGCCGGGCGACAGCAGCACGGTCTGGCCCGGGACCGCCCTGGCGGCGGCGGCGGCGACGGCCGCCTCCACGGTGCCGGCGTCCTCGGCCGGAATGCCCTCGCGGGCCAGCGCGCGCCCGATCTCCTCCCCCGCCTCGCCCACCAGGTAGGCGCGGACCACGGTCCCGCGGGCGGCCTCGGCGAGGGCGCCGAAGGGCGTCCCCTTGGCCCGCCCGCCGGCGATCAGGTGGACGCCGGCGGGGTAGGCGTCGAGGGCGGCGATGGCGGCGTCCGGGTTGGTGGCCTTGGAGTCGTTGACGAACGCGACCCCGTTCGCCGCGCCCACCGGCTCCAGGCGGTGGGCGACCGGGCGGAAGCCCGCCAGCCCGGCGGCCAGCGCGTCGGCGCCCAGGCCGGCGTGGGCCGCCAGCGCCGCGGCGGCCATGGCGTTCTCGCGGTTGTGGCGGCCGCGGAGGGCGACGTCCTCCCAGCCCACGACCCGGCCCAGGCCCTGCACGTGCAGGCCGCCCTCGGCCCAGGCGACCGCGTCTGGGCCGGGAGGCCCGTCGTACGTTCGGCGCGCGGGCGCCGCCCCGGTCGCATCGAGCCCCGGGGGCAGGATGGCCAGGTCGCCCGCCTCCTGGGCCGCGAACAGGCGCAGCTTGGCGTCGCGGTAGCCCTCCAGGCTGCCGTGGCGGTCGAGGTGGTCCGGCGCCAGGTTGAGCAGGGCCGCGGCGCGGGGCCGGAAGCGCTCGACGTCCTCGAGCTGGAAGCTCGAGCACTCGACCACCAGCCAGGCCTCGGGGTCGGAGGCGTCGACCAGCCCGGCGAGCGGCGTGCCCTGGTTCCCGCAGGCCGTCGCGGCCAGGCCCCCGGCGCGCAGCAGGTGGGCGGCCAGCTCGGTGGTGGTCGTCTTGCCGTTGGTGCCGGTGATGCCGATCAGCGGGTTGGGCAGCTGGCGCGCCGCCAGCTCGATCTCGCTCCACACCGGCACGCCGGCCGCCCTGGCGGCCACCACCGGCACGACGTCGCCGGGGACGCCGGGGCTCTTGACGGCGAGCTCGACGTCGGGGACCGGGGCCGCCCAGGGGGCGCGCACCTCGACCCCCGCCGCGTCGAGCTCGGGCGCCGAGACCTCGCCGGCGTCGACCGCCACGACCTCCCAGCCGCGCCGGGCCAGCAGGAGCGAGGCGGCCCGCCCGGAGCGCCCGAGGCCGACCACCAGTGCGCGCCTCACGCGACGAGGGCCGGCGGCCGGTGAGAGCCGCCGAGCCCGAGGAGCGTGCGTCGGGCCGTCACGTGATCTGGAGGTCGCGGAAGTAGAGCGTGAATCCGACGGCCGCGAAGATGGCGGCGATCAGCCAGAAGCGCACGATGATCTTGGTCTCGCTCCAGGCCGCCATCTCGAAGTGGTGGTGCACCGGCGTCATCAGGAAGACGCGGCGGCGGAAGCGCTTGAAGACGATCACCTGCACGATCACCGACAGCGCCTCGGCCACGAACATCGCCGCGATGACGATCAGCAGGATCTCGGTCTTCGTCATGACCGCCATCGCGGCGATCGCGCCCCCGAGCGCATAGGAGCCGGTGTCGCCCATGAAGACGGCCGCCGGGAACGAGTTGAACCAGAGGAATCCCACGCATGCGCCCACCAGGGTGGCGCCGAAGATCGCCAGGTCGTTCTGCTCGGAGACGAAGGCGATGCCGGTGTACGAGAGCAGCACGATGGCCGCGATCCCGGCCGCCAGGCCGTCGAGGCCGTCCGTGAGGTTCACGGCGTTCGCCGCCCCGGCGACCACCAGGAAGACGATCAGGAAGAAGGCCACCGCCCCGATCTCGAACGAGCGGTCCAGCACGGGGATCGTGAGCGTCGTCGGCAGGCCCACCACCTCGACCGCCACCGCCACCAGCACCGCCGCGATGACCAGCAGGGCGGCCATCCGCCAGCGGCCGGAGAGCCCGAGCGAGCGCTTCTTGACGATCTTCATCCAGTCGTCGAGGAAGCCGATCGCTCCGCAGGCCAGGGTCGCGAACAGCACCAGCATCGCCTCGGTGCTGCGGCTCGACAGGATCACGAAGGGCAGCGTGGTCGCCACCAGGATCAGCAGGCCGCCCATGGTGGGGGTGCCCTGCTTCTCGGCGTGCGCGTCGGGGATCAGCCCCGGCGGGCGCACGAACTGGCCGACCTCGTTGGCGCGCAGCCAGCCGATGAACTTCGGCCCCAGGAACATGAGCAGGGTGGCGGCCGAGATGGCCGCGATCAGGACCCTCGGCACGCTCAGCCCCCGCCGGCGTCCACGGGCGCGATGACGGCGCCGATGCGCTCGAGCGCCATCGAGCGCGACCCCTTGAGCAGCACCACGTCGCCCGGCTCGATCAGGCCCGGCACGACCTCGATCGCCTCCTCGACGGTGGCGATGTGGCGCGAGGGCACGCCGTCGGCGCCGGCGACGTAGCCGGCGGCCCGGTCGCCCACGGCCACCAGGAGGTCGACGCCGGCCGCCCGCGCCGCCTCGCCCACCTCGCGGTGGTGGCGCTCCTCCTCCGGCCCGAGCTCCATCATGTCGGCCAGCACGGCCACCCGGCGCCCGTCCCGGCCGGCCAGGTCGGCCAGCGCCGCGCGCATCGCCAGGGGATTGGCGTTGTAGCAGTCCTCGATGAGCGTCCCGCCGGCGCTCAGCGGGCGCTCCTGGCCGCGCAGGGCCGAGAAGGCCACCTCGACGCGCGCGCCCGCGGGCGGCTCGGCGCCGAGCGCCCGGCAGCAGGCGAGGGCCGCCGAGGCGTTCGCCAGCTCCCACGCCTTGCTCAAGCTGAGGTCGAGGTCGACGTCCGGCACAGGGCCGAAGCGGACGACGCTCACGCCGGGGTCGAGGGTTGCCAGGTGCGGCTCCAGCAGGGGCTCGTCGGCCGGCACCACCGCCGTCCCGCCCGGCCGCAGGGCGGCGAGGATCTCCGCCTTCGCCGCGGCCACGGCCTCGACGGTGCCGAGCAGCTCCAGGTGCACCGGCCCGATCGCCGTGATGCAGGCCACGTCGGGCGGCGCGAGGGCCGCGAGCTCGGCGATCTGCCCGGCGCCGCGCATGCCCATCTCGACGACCGCCACCTCCGTGCCCTCGGGCAGGCCCATCAGCGACATGGGGACGCCGATCTCGGTGTTGCGGTTGCCCGGCGTGCCCTCGGCCGCCACCCCGGCCGCGCGCAGCATCGCCACGAGGATGTCCTTGGTGGTGGTCTTGCCCGTCGCCCCGGTGATGCCGACGACGCGCGCGCCGCTGCGCTCGAGCGCGAGCCGGCCCGCGGCCTGGAGCACGGCGACGGGGTCGGCGGCGACGATCACCGGCTTGCGGATGGCCAGGCAGTCGCCCTCGATCCAGCGCCAGGCCGACTCCCCGACCACGGCGGCGGCGGCGTCGTCACGCAGCGCGTCGGGCGCGTGCTGGCCCCCGTCGGCGGTCTCGCCGCGGACGCCGACGAAGAGGCTGCCGGGGACGATCTCGCGGGAGTCGACGCAGGCCCCCTCGACCTCGGTGTCCGGGCTCCCCACCGGCAGGCGGGCCTCGCCCCCGGCCCTCAAGATCTCGTTGACGGTCAGTCTCACGCGCTCGCCCTCTCGCGCACCACGCCCCCGATCTCCTCGCGGGCGACGACGCGGTCGTCGAACGGCGTCACCACCCCGTTGCGCTCCTGGCCCTGCTCGTGGCCCTTGCCGGCGATGACGACCACGTCGCCCGGCGCGCCCTCCCGCGCCGCCCACGCAATCGCGGCCCGACGGTCGGGCTCCACCACCCGCCGGGCCCGCCCGTCCGCCATGCCGGCGAGGATCTCGTCGATGATCGTCTCGGGCTCCTCCGAGCGCGGGTTGTCCGAGGTCACGACGGCGACGTCGGCGAGCGCGGACACGGCCGCGCCCATCTCGGGGCGCTTGCCCCGGTCGCGGTCGCCGCCGCAGCCGAAGACGCAGATCAGCCGGCCCCCGCCCGCCAGGTCGCGCGCCGCCCGCAGGACGTTCTCGAGCGAGTCCGGCGTGTGCGCGTAGTCCACGATCACGTGGAAGGGCTGGCCGCCGTCGACCGCCTCGAAGCGCCCGGGCACCCCGGGCACGCAGGCGATGCCGGCGGCGACGGCGTCGTGCGGCAGCGCCAGCAGCTCCCCGACCGCCACCGCGCCGGCGATGTTGGAGAGGTTGAAGCGGCCCCGCAGGCGGCTCTCGACCTCCACCGCCCCGCGCGGGGTGGCGATGCGGGCGATGATGCCCGTCCCCAGGCCGCGCGCCTCGATCGCCTGCACCGGCGCCGGCGCCTCGACCGCGTAGCCGAGGGCGCCCGCCTCGCGGGCCAGCCGGCGGCCGAGCTCGTCGTCGAGGTTGGCGGCGCCCGGCGGGTCCTCGCCCTCGCCCTCAGGGCGCAGGAAGAGCGCCCGCTTGGCCAGGTAGTAGTCCTCCACCCCCTCGTGGTAGTCCAGGTGGTCACGCGTGAGGTTGGTGAAGAGCGCCGCCGCGAAGCGGGTGCCCGCCGTGCGGCGCTGGGCGAGCGCGTGCGAGGAGACCTCCATCGCGCAGGCCCGGTCGCCGGCGTCGCGCATCCGGGCGAAGAGCTCCTGCAGCTCGACCGGGTCGGGGGTCGTGTGGCGCAGCGGCACCGGCTCGCGGCCCACCCGCGCCTCGATCGTCCCGATCAGGCCGCACGGCAGTCCGGCCGCCTCGACCATCGCCCGCACCAGGAACGAGGAGGTCGTCTTGCCGTTGGTGCCGGTCACGCCCACGACCCGCAGGTCGCGCGAGGGGTGGCCGGCCAGCGCCGCCGCGGCGAGGGCGATGCCCAGGCGGGTGTCCGGCACGACGGCCTGTGGCACCGGCAGGTCGAGGGGCCGCTCCACCATGACGGCGGCCGCGCCCCGGGCGACGGCCTCGGCCGCGAAGTCGTGGCCGTCGGCGCGGGCGCCGCGCAGGGCGCAGAAGAGGGCGCCCGGCCCGGCGTCGCTCGCCCGGTGCACGACCGAGGTGATCACGGTGGCCGCGGCGTCCCCGGGCGCCTGCGACGGCGCGGCGACGATCCTCCCTCCGGGACCGCCCTCGATCAGCTCCTGGAGGGTCATGCGGGCGCGGATGCTACCAGAGGCGGCGGACGGCCATCAGGGCGCGATGTTGAGCGTTTGCAGGGAGAAAGCGGCGATGTCCTCGAACGCCGGGGCGGCGACCTCGCCGCCGTAGTACGCCCCGCCGGGCTCGTCGAGCACGACCGAGATCACCAGCTTGGGGTCGTTCGCGGGCACGTAGCCCACGAAGGAGGAGGTGTAGAGGACGCTGCTGTACTCGCCCGTCTCGGGGTCGATCTTGTTCGCGGTGCCGGTCTTCCCCGCCACCTCGTAGCCCTCGACCTGGGCCAGGCTCCCGGTCCCGTCCGGCGAGACGACGCCCCGCAGCATCCGGTCGAGCGTCCGCGCCGTGCGCCGGGCCATGATCTGGCGCCCCGCGGCGTGCTCGACGGGCCTACCGCCGACCTTGTCGATCAGGTACGGCGGCACCAGCCGGCCCCCGTTGGCGATGGCCGCGTAGACGCGGGTGAGCTGCGCGAGCGTGACGCCGACGCCCTGGCCGATCGGGATGTTGATGATCGAGGTGCCCGACCAGCGCTCGAGCGGCAGCACCAGGCCGTTGACCTCCCCGGGGAAGTCGATCCCGGTGGGGCTCCCGAAGCCGAAGCGCTCGATCCAGGCCTGCAGCCGCGCGGCCCCGACCCGCTCGGCGATCAGCACCGTGCCGATGTTGCTTGATTGAGCAAGGATCTCGGAGGCGGTGAGCGTGACCGGCGGGCGCTCGTGGGCGTCGCGCAGGGTGCGGTCGTAGCGGGTGATCTCGGTGGGCAGGTCGAAGGTGGTGCCCGGCGAGACCTTCCGGTCCTCGAGGGCCGCGGCCATGGTGACGACCTTGAACGTCGAGCCGGGCTCGAAGGTGTCGGTGACGGGCCGGTTGCGCTCCAGCTCCGGGTTGATCGTGGTGCGCCGGTTGGGGTTGAAGCGCGGGACGGTCGCCATCGCGAGCACGGCGCCGGTCCGCGGGTCCATGACGATGCCGGTCGCGCTGCGGGCGCCGTACGTCGCGCGCGTGGCGGCGAGGGTCCGCTCGACCCGGTCCTGGATCGTCGGGTCGATCGTGAGCTGGACGGTCTCGCCCTCCACCGGCTCGCGGTCCTCCAGCATCTGGATCGAGTTGCCGAGCAGGTCGCGCACCTCGACGCGGTGGCCCGGCGTGCCCGTGAGGGCGTCGTCGGCCTGGAGCTCCATCCCCGACATGCCCTCGTGGGTGTCGCCGGTCAGGCCGAGCAGCTGCGACGCCTGGGGGCCGCCCGGGTAGAAGCGCTGCCAGGTGTCGGAGAAGTCGATGCCCGGCAGGTCGAGCTTCTTGGCGCGGTCGGCCAGCGAGGGCGGCACGCTGCGGGCGAGGACGACGTAGCCGCCGGGTCTCATGAGCGCGTTCGCCAGCTCGTTGGGGTCGCGCTCGATGGCCGGGCCGAGCTTGGCGGCGGTCTCCTTGGGGTCGGTGACCAGGTAGGGCGTGGCGGTGACGTCGACCGCCAGCCGGTCGATGGCGAGGTCGGCGCCGTTGCGGGCCTGGATCGACCCGCGCTGGGCGGCCAGGTCGGCCTCGAAGCGGTTCTGCTTGACGCCGCGCGCCGACAGGTCGCCGGCCCGCACCGTCCCGAGCCAGACCGCCCGGACCGCCAGGAGCCCGAGCAGCACCACCGCCACGCCGACCAGGAGGCGCACGCGGTGCGGGTGGGCCCTGATCGGGCCTCGCTGCCGCCCGCCGGGGCGCGCCCGCCGGCGGGGACGGGGCGGCCGGCGCGAGGATCCGGCCGTCATGCGCTAGGGCGCCCCGGCGTCCAGGTAGGTGACCTCGGAGCTCGGCGGCGACACCATGCCGAGCCGCTTCTCGGCCCGCGCGATGACCGTCGCGTTGCGCTGCTCGAAGCGGCTCTTCAGGCGGGCGGTCTCCGCCTCCACGCTGCGGGCCTGCTCGATCACCTGGCCGGTCTCGTGGGTGAGGGTGAGCTTGGCGACGTTGATCCAGACGATGCCGCCGAGCACGAGGGCGATGAGCGGGATCGCCAGCCGCCCCAGGCGCACGCGGGCGCGGCGACGGCCGGTCCGCGCGGTGCGGGGGCGGGCGGGGCGGCTCGCGGGACGGGCCCGCGGCCTGGGCCGGGCCGGCGCGGGCGCCGTGCGCGGCGCCGCGCGGGTGCTCACTCCCCGCCCCCGGCGCGCTGCAGCGCGCGCAGGCGCGCCGGGCGGGCGCGCGGGTTGCGGTCGAGCTCGGCCTGCCGCGGGCGCAGCGCCTTCGGGGCCAGCAGCGCAGCCTCGGCGACGCGGCCGCAACCGCAGACCGGCAGGTCCGGCGGGCAGATGCAGCCCTGGCTGCGGGCGCGCATGAACGACTTGACGCGGCGGTCCTCGAGCGAGTGGAAGGAGATCACCGCCAGCCGGCCGCCGGGCGCGAGCAGCTCGAAGGCGCCCTCGAGGCCGCGCTCCAGGCTCCCGAGCTCGTCGTTGACGGCGATCCGCAGCGCCTGGAAGACGCGCTTGGCCGGGTGGCCGCCGGCGAACAGGGCCGGGGTGGGCACGGCCGAGCGGACGACCTCCACCAGGTCCTGTGTCGTGGCGATCGGCGCCTCGCGGCGGCGCCGCCCGATGGCCCGCGCGATCGGCCGCGCGTAGCGCTCCTCGCCGTAGGTGCGGATGATCTCGGCGAGCTCGGCCTCGGACGCATCGGCCACCAGGTCGGCCGCCGAGCGCTCGCGGCCTGGGTCCATGCGCATGTCGAGCGGCGCCTGGCGCGAGTACGAGAAGCCGCGCTCGGGCTGGTCGACCTGCATCGACGAGAGGCCGAGGTCCATGAGGATCGCGTCGGCGCGCACGCCCTGGTCGGCGAGCCGCGGGAGGGCGTCCGCGAAGTTGGCGCGGATGAAGCGCGTCTCGCAGACGACGTCCTCGGCCAGGTCGGAGAACCAGGCGGCGGCCTCCGGGTCCTGGTCGATGGCGATGTAGCGGCCCTCCTCCCCCAGCGCCGGGGCCAGGCGGCGCGCGTGGCCGCCGGCGCCGAAGGTGGCGTCGACGACGGTGTCGCCCGGGCGCGGGGCGAGCAGGCGGACGACCTCGTCCGCGAGCACTGGGTCGTGCCCGCGGGCGGGCCTACGGGACTCGACCGGCAAGGCGCTTGGCACGAGCGGACACCCCCTCCCGGCGCATCTGCGAGAAGCGGTCGGCGAGGCGGGCGGGCTCCCAGACCTCCAGGTACTCGCCCACGCCGACGACCTTGACCTTCCGGCCCTCGATGCCGGCGTACTCCCGCAGCTCGGCGGCGACCGGGATGCGGCCCTGGCCGTCGAGCTCGTGGTCGTAGGCACCGGCGATGAGGAAGCGGCTCAGCTCCCGGGCCTCGTCGTCGAGCACGCTCATCGCGCCGAACGTGCGGTCCACGAGGCCGGACCACTCGGACGTGGGCACCAGGATCAGCCCCTCGTCGAGCCACCAGCCGATCGTCGCCCCCTCCGTGAAGGGCTCCCGCAGCCGGGCGGGAATAGCGAGCCGGTAGCGATCGTCGAGGCTGCACTCGTACGTCCCGCTGAGCAGCCGGCGTTGCATGGGCCCCACGCTACCCCACATCTCCCCACATGACAATCCGGATTCCCCCGATGGCGACCGGGATCTGGCCCCTGCGCCCCACCCGCAACGCCGGCGCGCAGGACGCGGCCGCGCAACCAGTGTTGCGCGAACGGGCCAGGTGCAGCGGAAAGGAACACTTGTTCGCGTCCGAGCCCCGAACTAGAGTTCCCCGCGATGCCCGCACTCGCGCAGCGCCACGACCACCTCCCCGCCCCGTCGCGGCGCCCCTCGCCGCGGCTGCGGGCGCTCCCGCCGGCCCGCCGGCGCCGCGCGCCGAGCCCACACGCGGTCGCCCTCTACGCCCTCGGCCTGGTCGCCGGCTTCCTCCTCGCGGGGGCGGCGTCGCTGCCGGGCGGCGCCGAGATCGTGAGCGGCCAGCTCGGCCTCGCCGCCCTGGGGGCCGTCGTCGCGGGCCTCGCCGGGCTGCGCGCGCGGGCGGTCGCCCGCCGGCGCGGCGCGCCGTCAGCCCCGTAACGGCCGCGACACCGATGTGACAGGCCGGTGAAGGCGGGCCCGCGAGGCGCGTCCCCTAGACTCCCCGGGTGGTCGACGGGGGTGGATACCTGGGACACTGGGGTCTCGCCGAGCCGCCATTCGGGCTGGAGCCCGACCCGCGGTTCGCCTTCGAGCGCGCCGACCATCGCGAGGGCCTCGCCCGGATCCTCTTCGGCATCACGCAACTCGGGGGCCTGGTGGTGATCACGGGGGAGATCGGCTCCGGCAAGACGCTCCTCGCCCAGACGCTGACCCGCACCCTCGATGGCGAGGGCTTCGCCGTGGCCGAGGTCCCCAACCCGCCGCGGACCCCGGCCGCGCTGCTGGCGGCGACGCTCCCGGCCATGGGCGCCGAGCCGGCCGGCGGGTCCGCCGCCCGCCTCGCCGGGCGCGTGCGCATGCGGCTGGCCGAGTCGGCCGGGCAGGGCCGCCGCATGGTCATCGCCATCGACGAGGCCCAGCGTCTCAATCCTCGCGCCCTCGACGAGGTGCGCCTGCTCACGAACCCGGGCGACGGCCCGAGCGCCCCGGTCGTCCTGCTCGGCCAGCCCGAGCTGACCCGCCATGTCGAGCGCCTCCCCCAGGTCGCCCAGCGGGTGGTCGTCCGCTACCACCTCGGGCCGATGAGCGCCGAGGAGGTCGACCTGTACGTGTCCCACCGCGCCCGCGTCGCCGGCGCCGACCGGCCCCTGCTCTCCACGCGGGCGGCCGAGGCGGTCCACGAGGAGACCGGCGGGGTGCCCCGCCTGGTGAACCTCCTGATGGCCAACGCCCTCTTCGTCGCCGCCGCCCGTGGCGAGGCCCAGATCGGCGAGGACACGATCCGCGACCTCGCCGAGGACCAACGCCTCAGCGTCGAGGCCGCCGGCGCCGATGGCGAGCCCTGGTGAGGCGGGTCAGCTACCAGTCCATGCTCGGCGGCCCCCCCGGCGGCGACGGCGGGGCGGTCTACGTGCGCCTCGGCGACGCCGCCATCGCCACCCGCCGCAAGGACTCGCGCAAGGACGTGACCGTCGCGCTCTCCAAGGCCCAGGCGCGCTGGCTGCGCGAGGCCACGGCGCTGTCCGGCTCCGGCATCGACGAGGGGGCGATCCTGCGCGCCCTGGTCGACCTCGGCATGGAGCTCGACCTCGACTGGGCGGTGCTGGCGAGCGGCAAGTCGCTGCGCCTGGCGGTCCGCGAGTCGGTCATGGTGCGCCGCCGGGCCGCCGGGTAGGGGACTGTCAGAGAACCAAGGTCGTGCAGATGCCGAGCGAAAACCGAGCCATTCGGAAGGACGCGGCCGACGTCGATGCCCATGCGGCATCGGCGTTGACGCGGACGCCGAATGGGGAAGGTTTGCAGCCGGCAGGTGTGCGACCGACTTCTGTGACAGGCCCCTAAGCGAATGGCGCGGGCATGGGAGGTGCCGGGGCTGACCGGAGACGCCCGCTTCCGCGAGGCCGCCGGGCGGGTGATCCTGACCCGCTGGAGCGAGATGATGAGCTACCGCGACGGCACCCTCCTCGGCGAGGACATCGAGGACCTGCACTCGATGCGCGTCTCGTCGCGGCGACTGCGCGCGGCGATGGACGCCTTCGAGGGCGCCTTCCCGCGCGCGACCTTCCGCCCCCTGCTGCGCCAGGTGAAGGAGATCACCGACGTCCTCGGCGACGCGCGCGACCTCGACGTCGCGATCGAGCGCCTGACGCGGCTGGTGCCGGACACCCCGCTCGAGGAGCGGCCGGGCATCGAGGGCCTGGTCGCCCGCTACCGCGGCGACCGGGCCGCCGAGAGCCCCGAGATCGAGGCCCTCTTCGCGCGCCTGGAGGAGGAGCGCTTCGAGGACCACCTCGCCCGCTACATCGCCAAGCACACGGGCATCCGCCTCGAGAAGCTCAACCCGAAGCCGCCCGAGGACTGATGGCCAAGCCCCGCCCCGTCAAGGGCCTCGACCCCGACCGCCGCATCCGTCCCAACGCCCGCAAGGTGCTGAGGGTCCGCATCGACGAGGTCTACTCGTTCGACGGCCTGGTCGCCGACCCGGCCAACGTCAAGGAGCTCCACGACCTGCGCATCGCCTGCAAGCGGCTGCGCTACCTGCTGGAGATCTTCGCCATCGCCTTCGAGGACGACCTCACGCCCTACATCGACGAGGTCAAGGGGCTCCAGGACCTGCTCGGCGAGATCCACGACTGCGACGTCCAGGTCCCGATGCTCGAGGAGCACCTGGCCTGGCTGGCCGGCCGCGAGGGCGAGGCCGCCCGGCTCGTCGTCGCCTCCCGCGCCGCCCGCGGCCCGGAGGGCGAGCCCTCCGAGGCGGCCTACCGGGCCTTCCGCCGCCGCCTGGAGGTCGGCCGCCGCGGCGACGAGCGCGCCGGCGTGCACGCGCTCATCGGCCGCCGCCGGCGTGAGCGCGCCGAGCTCTACGACCGCTTCGTCGACGAGTGGCGCCGTCTCAAGGCCGAGCGCTTCCGGCCGCGCCTCGAGGGCGCCCTGGGCATCGATGCCGGCTGAGCGGCTCGCCCTCCTGGGCGACGTCCACGCCAACGCCGCCGCCCTCCGCGCCGTCCTAACCGACGTCGCCGGCGACGGAATCGAGCGGGGCGTGCTCACCGGCGACCTGGTCATGCGCGGCGAGGAGCCGGAGGAGTGCGTCGCCGAGGTCCGCCGCCTCGGATGGACCTGCGTGCTCGGCAACACTGATGGCAAGGTCGCCGACGGCCGCCCACGCGACCCCGACCACCCGAAGGCCGGCCGCCCCGGCTCGCGGGCCTGGACCCTCAACCGGCTCTCGGACGAGAGCCTCGAGTTCCTCCGCTCCCTCCAGCTGGTCGAGCGCGTCCCGCTCGGCCCCGCGACCATCGCGGTGATGCACGGCAGCCCGACCGACCCCAACGGCACCATCGACGCCGGCACTCCCAAGCGCCGCCTCGCCAAACTGGCCGAGGAGCTCGGGGCCGACTGCATCGTCACCGGCCACACCCACGAGCCCCTGGTCCGGAAGGCCGCCGGCGTCCTCGTCGTCAACCCGGGCAGCGTCGGCGAGGCCCTGCGCGGCGACCTCCACCCCCGCTGGGCCTGGCTCGAGGCGCGCAAGTCGGGGCTGCGGGCCCACCTGGAGCGGATCGACGAGATGGTGGCGCGCGTCCGCACGCTCTGACGCTGGACCAGACCGGCTACCACCCGATGGCCCAGCCCGGCACGAGCACGACCGGGCGCGGCGGTGCCGGCGGGCGGGGCCGACGGGGACGCGGCGGCCGGGGGTGGGCCGGGACGGCCGGGCGCGGCCGCGCCACCCGGGGCGCTCGCAGCAGCTCGGCGACGTGGGCGACGGGGTCGACCGGCGGCCGGCGCTCGGGGTGGTGCTCGCGGACGGCCACCAGGGCGAGCATCAGCAACCCCACGGCGCCGACGATGCCGAGGTAATCGATGGTCGATGAGCCGCGCGAGCGCTGGCGCCTCACGGTCCGCCTCCCACGACGGCGCCGACCTGGCGCGAGAGCTCGATGAGCAGCACGCCGAGCACCAGGATCAGCACCGCGGGGACCATCAGGAGCGCGACGACCAGCTGGATCTTCGGCGCCGCCCGGGCGGCCCGCTCCCTGGCGGCCTGGCGGCGCGCGACGCGCAGCGCCTCCGCCTGGCCCTCCAGCGCGCGCGAGAGCGGCGCGCCGAGCTCCTCGGCCTGGAGCAGGGCGGCGACCGTCTGCGCCAGCTCCGGCGCGCCCGTCCTTCGGACCAGCGCCCGGTAGGCCTCGGCGCGCTGCGTGCCAAGCGAGAGGTCGTGGAGGACGTGCTCGATCTCGGCGCCCAGCGCGCCGCCCAGCCGGCCCGCCGCCAGCTCGAGGGCCGGGTCGAGCGCCATCCCGGACTCGACGCAGATGCCGAGCAGGTCGAGCAGGTCGGGGAGCTCGCGCACGAGGGCGCGGCGGCGCGCCGACTGGCGGGCGGCCAGCCAGCGCGACGGGGCGAGCGCCGCGCCGAGCCCCAGCGCGGGCGCCAGGACGGCCGCCATGGGAGCGACCACCGCCAGCGGCAGGGCCGCCGCCACGGCGGCCAGGCCCGCGCCGGCGCGGGCGCGGGCCAGGGTCTCCGGAGTGAGGGTCCCCCCGAGCCCGGCGCGGGCGATCCGGGCCTCGTCGCCGTCGCGCAACGCGAGGCGGACCAGCGCGGCCGGACACGGCAGCCGGGCGGCGAGCCGGAGCGGGGCCGGCAGGGACGGCGGGGCGGGCGACGACGTGCCCGGCGCCGCGACCGCCGGACGGCGGACCCGCAGGGCCATCGCCGCGCACGCGAGGGCGGCGATCCAGAGGACGAGCGGGCTCGCGAGGGCGGTCACGAGTCGACCCGCCCGATGCGGCGGATCCACAGCACGCCCGCGCCGTAGAGCGTCGCCGAGACGGCCAGCAGCGCCGGCCCGGGCCCCTCGCCGAGGACGCGGGCCAGCGTCCCGGGCGCCGCGATCTCGGCCATGACGCCCGCGCCGAGCGGAAGCGCCGCGACCAGCCAGGCGGTCATGCGCGCCTGCGCCGTCGCGCCGCGCAGCTCCCGCGCCAGCTGCGCCCGCTCCTCCAGCCGGCCGGCCAGAGTGGAGAGCGCCCTGGCGAGGTTCCCTCCGGTCCGGCGCTGGACCAGGATCGCCGTCACCATGATCCGCAGGTCGTGGGCCGGCACCCGCGCCGCCAGCCCCTCGAGCGCCGACTCGAGCCGGGTTCCGAGCGCGAGCTCGTCGACCGCCCGCCGAAGCTCCTCGCGGCACGGCTCGGGCGCGTTGCGGGCGGCGCGCGCGAGGGCCTGGCGCAGCGACAGCCCCGCCTGCAGGGCGGCGCCGAGCTGCTGGGCGACGCCCGGAAGCTGCGCGGTCACGCGGGCCAGATGGCGCCCGTCGGCCGAGCGGACGACGCTCACCGCGCCCCCCACGACCGCCGCGGCCGCGAGGGGCACGGCGAGCGGCGAGCGCGTCGCGGCGACGGCGATGGCCGCCGCGGCGGCCGTGGCTGCGGCGACCGCGGCGACGAACGCGTCGGGGCCGAGCGGGATACCCGCGCGGGCGAGCCGCGCGCCCAGGCGGCGGCCGGCGGACCGCGAGGCGAGCGGCCCCTGGCGCCCCGGCCGCCCCCGCGGCTCCGGAGGGCGGGCGCCCCGCCCCGCCAGGAGCCGGCCCACGCCGGCGACCAGCAGGGCGACCGACCCCCCGGCGGCGAGCGCGGCCGGCCACGCCGCGCTCATGCCGGCCCGGCGAGCTCGGCGTCGGCGCCGGCGCGGGCGATCCACGCCGCCGCCGCCTCGTCGTGCTCGAAGCCGCCGCCCGCCGGCCGCCAGCGCGCCAGGGTGGTGAGACGGGGACCGTCCCGCCCGGCCTGCACGGACGCGACCTCGACCACCCTCCGCGCGCCGTCGGGCAGGCGTGCCTGGTGCACGATGAGGTCGAGCGCGCTCGCCACCTGGTCGGCCACCGCCCGGTAGGGCAGGTCGAGATCGCCCATCAGGGCCAGCGTCTGGACGCGCCGGACGGCGTCGGCCGGCGAGGAGGCGTGCAGGGTCGAGAGCGATCCCTCGTGCCCGGTCGTCATCGCGGTGAGCATGTCGAGGGCCTCGCCGCCGCGGACCTCGCCGACCACGATGCGGTCGGGGCGCATGCGCAGGGCGTTGCGCACCAGCGCGCGGATGGACACGGCGCCGGCGCCCTCGAGCGACGGCGGCCGGCTCTCGAGGCGGACGACGTGAGGCAGGGGGATGCGCAGCTCGGCGGCGTCCTCGATCGTCACCAGCCGCTCCGCGCGCGGGACGAAGGCGGTCAGCGCCGCCAGCGTGGTGGTCTTCCCGCTGCCGGTGCCGCCCGTGACGAGCAGGTTGCGCCGCGCCCTCACCGCCAGGGCGAGCATGTCGAGCATCGGCCGGTCGATCGTCCCGAGCCCGACCAGGTCGTCGCCGGTGAGGGCGCGTCCGGCGAAGCGGCGGATCGTCAGGGCGGGGCCGTCGAGCGCAAGGGGCGGGATGACCGCGTTCACGCGCGACCCGTCGGGCAGGCGGGCGTCGACCATCGGGCTCGCCTCGTCCACGCGCCGCCCGAGGGGTGCCAGGATGCGATCGATCACGTGGAGCAGGTGGGCGTCGTCGTGGAACCGCGTCGCGACCGGCGCGATGCGCCCGCCGCGCTCGACGAACACCTGCGACGGGCCGCAGACCATGACCTCGGTCACGTCCGGGTCGCGCAGCAGCGCCTCCAGCGGCCCCAGCCCGAGCGCCTCGTCGACGACGGCCTCGACCAGGGCGTCGCGGCCGGCGGCCGTCAGGATCCGCCGCTCCTCGGCGACCATGTCGCGCACGAGGTCGGCGAGGTCCTCGCGGGTGACGTCGCCGCCGCCGGCCCTGGCGTCGCGGGCTGCGCGGCGGCGCAGGTGCTCGACCAGCCCGGGGTCGGGCACGCCCGCGGCCGGTTCCTCGAGGACCGGGTCGCTCATCCGATCGCCTCGGCCAGGCGCTCGACGGCGTGATGGAGCCGCCGCCCCCGCCCCGACGACCAGCGCCCCGCGCTGAGCTCGGCACCCTCGCGGCGCGCCCAAGGCAGGTCGCCGACGACGGCGGTCGCGAGCGCGCGCCCGAGCGCGCGCGCGCCGATCTCGCCGCGCTCCGGGCCGGCGCTCACGACCAGCGCCGCGCGGCCCTCCGCCCCCCGTCCTGGCAGCGCGTCGAGGATCCGGCGCGCCCGGCGCGCCCCGGCCAGCGTGGACGGGCACACCACCAGCACGCCGCCGGCGCGCTCGGCGGCGACCAGCCCCGCCCTCCCGAGGCCGGAGCCCGCGTCGACCACCACCTGTCCCTCTCCGGCCGCGACGTCGACCAGGCGCGCGAGGCCGGCGTCGTCCCATGCGTCGGCGGCGCCGGGCGCGCCGGGGCCTGGCAGCAGCGACACGCCCGACGGGTGCGGGAGGGCCGCCGCCTGAAGGTGGCCGCCGTCGAGCTCCGCCGCGACCGCGGCGAGGTCCGCGATCGTGCGGTCGGCCGGCAGGCCCCAGGAGCCGGCGAGGTCGCCGCGCTCCAGGTCGAGCTCCACGAGCCATGGCCGCGCTCCCGCCACCGCCCAGCGGAGGGCGAGGGCGCCCGCCACGAGGCTTGCGCCGCAGCCGCCGACGGCCCCGACGACGACGATGGCGCCGGTCACGGGGCACCCGCCGCGGGCGGCGGCGAGGTCCCGGTCTCGTCGCGCGGCCGCGCGAGCAGCCGCACCTCCCGGGCGAAGTTGAGGGCGGCCGTGACGCGGAGCGCCTGGGCGGCTGAGACGCGAAGGAGCGCCTCGCCGCCGCCGCCCAGCTCGCCCTCGGGCGGCTCCTCGGTGGTCGCCAGCACCTCCGCGTCTGCGACGACGACGCGCGTACGCCCCGCCGGGCCCTCCCCCGTCGACGCGACCACGTCTACGCGCGCGCCCGCGGCCAGGCCAGCGGCGCCCGCGGCCGCCGACAGCGGCACGGCGACCGCCCGCTCGCCGGCGGCCAGCGGGGCGGCGCCGGACCCCGGCGCGCCGCCGAGCGCGGCCTGGGTGAGCGGCTCGCCCGCGGCGACCGGGGCGGACGTCCGCCGGCCGAGCGCCTCGTCGACCGACCCGATGAGGCCGCCCAGCCCGAGCCCGGCGGGCACCTGCGCGGGGGCCAGCGCCTCCGAGGCGACGACCTCGTCGATCAGCAGGCCCGGCGGCAGGGGTGAGCGGGCGACCACCACCGACGCGCCACCGCCGGGCTCCGCCGACGCCCGCAGGGTCAGGAGCACCGCCAGCAGGCCCGCCCCGCCGGCGAGCGCCATCCAGAGCGCACCTCGGCGACGGCTGCGGATCACGGCGCCGCCCCGGCGGCGAGGCCCGCGCCGCAGCGGCCGCAGACCGCTCCGGGCAGGCCGCCGCCGGCACAGCGGGCGCACGGCCGCCAGACGCAGCCGGCCCAGCGCGCGAGAACCCCGGGCCGCAGGGCCGGCATGCGTGCGGGCCCGGCGCCGACCGGCCGCCGCGGCAGCGCGGGCGCGGCAGCCGCGCCCACCAGCACCTGCAGCCGGCGCGACGGGTCGGCGCCCGCCGCGGACAGCGTGCCGGCCACGGCGACCACCCAGGCGGCTGCCTCGCCCTCCGCGGGCAGGCGCACGACCTCGCGGCCCATGATCCGGGCGAGTGCCGGGAGCGCGCGCGCCCCTGCATCCGCGAGCGGCGTGCGGGCGAGCACCACCGCGCCGGGGCCGGCGCGATCGAGCGCGTCCACCACCGCGTCCGGGTCGAGGTCCGCCCACCCGCGGCGGCGGCGCGGCCGCGGCACGACGACGAGCCCCTCGCCGGAGCCCGCGGCCGAGGCGGGCGCCAGGCTCAGCTCGACCACCACGGTCACGCGGCGCCCCCGGCGTCGCGCCCGGCGTGCCGGAGCGGCAGCGCCAACCGGAAGGCCGCGCCGGAGCCCACCGGATCGAGCGTCAGCCGCCCGCCGTGCGCCTCGGCCAGCTCCCGCGCGATCGCGAGGCCGAGGCCGCGACCCGGCCCTCGCGGAGCGCTCCCGCGCTCGCCCGGACGGAAGATCCTCTCGCGGTCGGCCGGCGGGACGCCAGGGCCGTCGTCGGCCACGCGCACGTAGGCCCAGCCGGCGCGGCGGCCCACGGTCACGCGCACCTGCCAGGCGCAGTGGCGAAGGGCGTTCTGGACGAGGTTGTCGAGCGCGCGCCGCAGGTCCTCGGCCGCGGCGGTCACGGTCGTCCCGGTCGCCCGGACCCGCACGGCCAGCGACGCGCCCCGCTCCGCGGCCACCGGGCGGTGGCGCTCCATGATCGAGGCGGCCAGGGCCGCGAGGCACACCGGCCCTCGCGCGCGGACGCCGGCCGGCGGACCCGCCGCGGCGCGCGCGAGGCCGTCCAGGCCGGCGGCGAGCCTGACCGTCTCGGCGTCGATCAGGGCGAGGCCGGCGCGGCGCTCGTCCCGCGGCTCGTCGCGCGCCAGCGTCGCGCAGACGCCCCGGATGACCGTGAGCGGGCCGAAGAGGTCGTGCACGAGGCGGTCGAGCGTCCCCTCGGCCACGTCAGGCCTCCTCGGGCAGCAGGCGGTAGCCGATGCCCCAGACGTTCACGACCCAGCGCTCGCCGCCGCCGTGGGCGGCGAGCTTGCGGCGCAGGCGGCTCGCGTGGCTGTCGACCGTGCGCGTTCGCGCCGCCGCCCGGTAGCCCCAGACGTCGCGCAGCAGCTCCCCCTTGGTGAGGACCCTGGCGGGGTCCTTGGCCAGCGCGGAGAGCAGGGCGAACTCCTTCGCCGAGAGGTCAAGCACCCGGCCCGCGAGCGTCGCGCGGCGTGCGTTGCGGTCGATCGAGAGCGCCCCCACCCTGATCTGCTCGCGCAGCGTCGCGCCGCGGGAGCGGCGGATGAGGGCGCCGAGCCGCGCCAGCAGCTCGGGGTAGTGGAAGGGCTTGGCGACGTAGTCGTCCGCGCCGCGCTCGATGCCGCGCACCGCCGCGTGGGGGCTCGTCTCGCCGGAGAGGATCAAGATCGGCATCCCGGCGTCCCAGGGGTCCTCAGCGCCCCCGTCGCGGATGGCCGTGACGAGCTCCAGTCCGCTCATGCCGGGCAGGCCGACATCGATGACGGCGGCGTCGGGGCGACCCCCTGACAGGAGCTTCACGGCCTCCTCGCCGGACGCCGCCGACAGCGGCGCGAAGCGGTCGGCGATGAGGTTCTCGGACAGGAACACGCGCGTCGGCGCGTCGTCCTCGACCAGCAGCACCGAGGGGACGGCCCCACCGACCCCGAGCGGCATCACCCACCTCCTCGTCGGCGCCCGCGGAGCCCGGGTGGCGCCGCGGTTCGCCCCACTCAGAGGCGCCGGGCGGCGCGTTCTCGCCCCCTGGGCCGGCGCACGTCGACCGCTCGGAGCGGGAAAATCGCCCTCAGCCGCCCAGGAGGCGGGCCAGCCGCTCGAGCCGCGGACGCTCGCGGGCGACGAGGTCCTCGGCGGTGAGCCGCAGCGCCTCCAGGTTGGCGGGGCTCGCGTCGTCGAAGGCGCGGACGGCGCCGAAGGCCAGCTGGGTCTGCAGGCGGACGTAGCGCTCCCCGAGCGCCAGGCCCAGCGAGTCGCGCACCAGCTCGGGGCCCGCGTCGGCCGCGATGGCGGCCGCGTCGTGCTCCTCGCTCGCCTCGGGCGGCGGCGCGAGGCCGGTGCCGAGGGAGACCAGCAGCACCGCCTCCCCGCCCCCGAGGGCGAGCGCCTCGGCGTAGGCCACGAGGCCCGGGTCGGCGGCGATCACTGCGCCGTCGACGCACGAGCGCGCGACCCCGTCCGCGCCGACGTGGCGGACCGGCGGGAAGACGCCCGGCAAGGCCGAGGAGGCGAGGGCGGCGCGGACCATCGGCGCGTCGCCCACCGGGCCGGGGTCGAGGCCGCCGCCGCGGAACAGGACCGGGCGGCGCTCGTCGGCGTCGCAGCTCACGGCGACGGCGGGCCGGAGCGCCTCCGACATGACGGCCGCGCCCAGGCGCTCGGCCAGCTCGGCCTCGAGGGGACCGGGGTCGCGCGGCTCGCCGGGCTCGCCGGCGGGCGGGAAGATGGCGGCGCCGCGGTCGAGGAAGAGGCCGCGCAGCTCGAGCGCCGGCGGCGGCTCGGGGCGGGTGAGGCCGAGGGCCAGCATCGCCCCCGCCGAGGTCCCGGCCACCAGGTCGAAGACCTCGTGCGCGCGCCGGCCGGTCAGCTCCTCCAGGGCGCCGAGGACCGTCGCGGGGAGGATGCCGCGCACGCCGCCGCCGTCGATGGCGAGCACCCGGATCACGCGGCCCGCTCCAGCCGGTGCCCCGGCGACACGCCGGCCAGCGCCCCGGCGCGGCACTCGACGACCGAGCGGGCCCCGCGCGCCGCCGCGACCCGCCAGCGCGGCAGCGGGTCGACGACCCGCAGCACCCGCCCTGCGCCGTCGAGGAAGGCGCAGCCGATCGGCGCGCGCAGCGCAAGGCTGTGGACGCTGGCGCAGGGCTGGAGCCAGAGGGCCTCGTCGGCGGCCAGGTCTGGGGTGAAGAGCAGCCCCGCCAGCCGGGCCCGGGCGGAGGCGGCGCGGTAGCAGCGGGCCGCGAGCAGGCGCCCGCCGCCGTCGCGCAGCGGCGCCGGCGGGCCCGTCAGGCGGTCGATGCGCAGGGCCCCCATCGGGCGCCATGGTGCCACGGTGGGCGTCCGAGGGCCGTTGCTAGGCTGACGTCCATGGCGGCCGGCCACGAGCTCTCGCCGGCGTACTCCAGCGGGAGCGACTACAGCGTCGAGGCGGCGGGCGTGCGCTTCCGGTTCAGCGCCCGCGACTTCTCCGAGCGGGTGGGCCAGGCGGCCGTGCGGCTCGGCCTGATCGGGCGCGGGGACCTCGGCGCGGCCGAGCTCGAGGACCTCGTGGCGCTCGCCGCCCGCGGCCGGATCGACCAGCCCGCGAGCCCGCTGGCCGAGCACGTCGAGCGCCACCGCGACGTGCTGCTGGGCGGCGGCGAGGACCTCGTCCACTGGCTGCGGCGGCTGGTGTTCCGGGGCGCCTGGATCGACATTCAGATCGCCCAGGGCCGGATCCAGCCGGTCTTCGACGAGTCGCGCGGGGGCTTCGGCTACCGGCGCGCGGCCACCGGGGTGCCGATCGCCGCCGACCCGCCCCTCCCCGACTGGTCGATCGTGGCCTACGGGAGCCCGGCGGGGTGACGGGGGACCCGCGGGAGGTGCTGGAGGCCGTCCGCCGGCTGGAGGCGGAGCTCGAGGTGATGCGCCGCCAGGCCCGCGACCGCGAGCGCGACGCCATCGACCTCCGCGAGGCCCTCGGGGCCGATGCGGCGGTCGAGCGTCGCCTGATCGTCGAGGACCTGGAGCGGCTCGTGGACCTGGTCGGGGCGAGCTGGCGCTCCACCCACGACCAGGTCACCGCGCTCGGGGGCCAGGTCGAGGCCCTCCGCGCCTTCGTCGAGGACTCGGTCGGGGCCCTGCGGACCGCCCGCCTGGAGCTGCGGCTGCAGACGGCGGCGTCGAACGGCGCCGAGGGCTGACTCGGTCAGGGGCCCGCCCACCAGGGCCCGGGGGGGGGCGCCGCTACGGGGTCGGCCGGAGCGCGCCCTGGAGCGCGGCCAGCGAGCGGGCGAAGAGCAGGCCCATCGCGTCGGCGGCCTCGTCCGGGGTCGGACGGGGCTCCATCGCGCGGAGCGCGGCGGACGCGAGCACGACCGCCTGCTGGATCACCTGCCAGCGGTCGACCGCGGCCAGTTGGCCCCCGGACTCCGCCTGCACCTCCTCGAAGGCCTCGCGCTGGGCGCGCATCAGCTCCTTCAGGCGCTCCTTGAACTCCTCACCCGCCCCCTCGCCGAAGGCGAACGGGAACGGGAAGTCGCTGTCGCTGTCGCTCACTGCGGTTCCTCCTCGCGGACCCGCTAGAGGCGGATCTCGCGGATGATGGTCGGCCTGAGCAGGTGCACCGTGTCGATGAAGCGCACCGTGCTCGCCTCCAAGTCCATCACGATCGAGTGCGTTCGCGCCCCGTCGCCAAAGTACCTGACGCCCTTGAGCAGGCCGCCGTCGGTGACGCCGGTTGCGATGACGTACAGCGGCGAGGGCGCGAGGTCGTGGGTGGTCAGGACGCGCTCGGGCCTGTCCATGCCGAAGTCGGCCATCTTCTCGCGGTCGGCCTCGTCGCGCGGTGCCATGCGGGCCTGGATCTCGGCGCCCAGGCACTCGAGGGCGGCGGTGACCGTCGGCTCGGCCGCCCGCTCCTCCGTCGTCGCCATCCGGGCGTCGCTCAGGCCGTGGCGCCGCGGGCCCGGCGGGCCTCTGCGTCCTCGGTGAAGGTCGCGATGCCCTTCGCCGTGAGGGGGTGCTGGAGCATCTGGTAGAAGACCTTCGGCGGGATCGTGGCGATGTCCGCGCCCATCCGCGCCGCCTCGTAGACGTGCACCGGGCTGCGGATCGAGGCCGCCAGCACCTCGGTCTCGTAGATCGACGGCGCCAGGGCCTCCACGACCTCGCGGAGCACCTCGAGCCCGTCCTGGCCGATGTCGTCGAAGCGGCCCACGAACGGCGACACGAAGGCCGCCCCGGCGGCCGACGCCAGCAGCGCCTGGGGCGCGGTGAAGCAGAGCGTCATGTTGATCGAGATGCCCTCCTCGGTCAGGGCCGCGGTCGCCGCCAGGCCCTCGGCGCCCATGGGTAGCTTGACGACGATGTTGGGGTGAAGCGCGGCGAGCCGGCGGCCCTCCTTCACCATGTCGCCGCGCGACTCGGCCACGACCTCGGCCGAGACCGGGCCGGGGACCAGCTCGCAGACGCGGCGGTAGATCTCGTCGGCCTCGCCCTCGACCTTGCCGAGAAGGGTCGGATTGGTCGTGGCGCCCGACAGAACCCCCCAGCTCGCGATGGTCTCGATGTCGGCCAGGTCGGCCGAGTCCACGAAGAGCTTCATGGGGTGCCTTCCCTCGGATCCGTTCTCGGTTTCACGCTAGCACCGCCCGTCACTTCTCGACGTCGTGCCAGCGCTCGGGGCGCCCGGTCACGAGGGCCTCCGCGACCCGAAGCGCCGCGCGGGCGAACCCCACGTCGTGTACCCGGAAGAGCGTCGCGCCACGCGCCCGGCACCAGGCCAGCGCCGCCGTCGTCTCGGCGAGCCGGTCGGGGGCCGCGGCCCCCGAGATCGCGCCCAGGACCTTCTTGTTGGAGATCGGCACCAGCACCGGACGGCCGGCCGCGACCACCTCGTCGAGCCGGCGCATCAGGTCGAGGTCCTGGGGGGGCGACTTGCCGAGGCCGATGCCGGGGTCGATCACCAGCCGCTCGGGGTCGATCCCGTGCTCCGCCGCCCACGCCACCCGCTCGCGCGCCCAGCCGGCCACCACGGCCGGGACGTCGACGTCGGGGAAGGCGGCGGGCCGCACCTTGGGTGGCCCGAAGAAGTGGGCGGCCACGACCCCCGCGCCCGCGCCCGCCGCGACGGCGGCCATCTCCGGGTCGCGCAGGCCGGTGGGGTCGTTGACGATCGCCGCGCCGGCCGCCACGGCCGCTGCCGCGACGGCCGGCTTGTAGGTGTCGACCGCGACCGGCACCTCGAGGTCGGCGGCGAGGCGCTCGATCACGGGGGCGACGCGGTCGATCTCCACGTCGGCCGGGCTCGGCGGCGCGAAGCGGAGCGACTCGCCCCCGACCTCCACCACGTCGGCGCCCTCCTCGGCGAGGCGGCGGCCGTGCGCCACCGCGGCCTCCGTCCCGGCGTGGGCGCCCTCGTCGCTGAAGGAGTCCGGGTTGGCGTTGACGATCCCCACCAGCCGCCCGCGCGAGCAGTCGAGCTCCCCGCGCGCGTGGATCCAAACGGCCGTTCCGCTCCTCGCGCTCGGCCGCTCTCGCGGCGGCCGGCGGTCGTCGGGACGGCCGGAGCTCACCCCACGGCCCGCGCGAGGCGCAGGTCCGCGCCGCCGGTCCAGCGGGCCCTGACCCCGGCCGCGCTCACCCGCGACGGGCGCGCCCGGCCCGGCGCCCCGGCGGCTGCGAGGGCGGCCTCGGCCTCGGCCGCGAGCGCGTCGGCGTCGGCCTCCCTGCACCAGAGCAGCACGCCCGGCCCCGAGCCGGAGATCGTCGCGCCCAGGCAGCCGGCGCGGCCGACGAGGCCGCGAAGGGCGTCGATGGCCGGGACGGCCGCGGCCCGGTGGGGCTCGTGGAGGCGGTCCTCGAGCAGCGCGGGCAGGTCGTCCAGGCGGCCCTCGGACAGCGCGAGCGCCAGGGACACCGCGTTGGCCAGGGTGGCGGCGGCGTCGACGAGCGGGACCTGGGCGGGCAGGGCGCGGCGGGCGTCGTCGGTCGAGGTGCGGATCTCGGGGATGACCGCGACGAAGGCCAGCTCCGCCGGCGCCGGGACCGCGACGGCCGCCGGCCCCGGCCGCACCGCCACGATGCCGCCGGCGATGCAGGCGGCGGCGTTGTCGGCGTGCCCCTCGAGCTCGGTGGCCCGGGCGAGCAGCTCGCCGGGCGTCCAGCGCAGGCCGCCGATCGCGTTGGCGGCAACGAGCCCGGCGCAGACGGCGGCCGACGACGAGCCGAGGCCCCGCCCCAGCGGGATGCGGTTGCGGCACTCCACGATCATCCCGTCGAGCGGGCCGAGGCCCGACGCCAGCGCCCGGCAGACCAGGTTGGAGGCGTCCTCGGCCAGCTCGCCGGCCCCCTCGCCGGTGACCCGCACCTGGAGCGGGCCGGGGCGGCGGGTGACGATCACCGCGTTGCCAAGGTCGAGCGCGACCGCCAGGCAGTCGAAGCCGGGGCCGAGGTTGGCGGAGGTGGCCGGCGCGCTGACCGTGAGGGCCTCGAGCTCAGCCAAGGACCGCCTCCTCCACCGCGCCGAGGTCGGCCGGAAGGCGCCGGACGGCCTCGGAGTTGACGATCGCCGTGTCGGGGTCCTTGAGCCCGTGGCCGGTGAGCACGCAGACCACGGTCTCGCCCTCGAGGAGGTCGCCCGCCTCGGCCCGGCGCATGAGGCCGGCGACCGAGGCCGCCGAGGCCGGCTCGCAGAACACGCCCTCCTCGGCCGCGAGCAGGCGGTAGGCCTCGAGGATCTCCGAGTCGGTGACGGCCGCCACCCCGCCGCCCGACTCGCGCATGGCCGCCAGGGCCTGCTCGCCGCGCGCGGGCTTGCCGATGCGGATGGCGGTGGCCACGGTCTCGGGGCGCGCCACCGGCGCGCCGTCGACGAGCGGCGCGGCGCCGGCCGCCTGGAAGCCGTAGAGGCGCGGCAGGCCGCGCGAGCGCTCGGCCTCGCGGTAGGCCTGGAAGCCGAGCCAGTAGGCGCTCACGTTGCCGGCGTTGCCGACGGGGATGCAGAGCGCGTCCGGGGCGTCGCCGAGCTCGTCGCAGACCTCGAAGGCGGCCGTGCGCTGGCCGTCGATGCGGTACTCGTTGAGCGAGTTGACCAGGGCGATGGGGTGGCGCTCCACCAGCCGCCGCACGACCGAGAGCGCGTCGTCGAAGCCGCCCTCGAGCGCCAGCACGCGGGCGCCGTGCATCAGGGCCTGCGCGAGCTTGCCGGCAGCGATCTTGCCCTCCGGGATCACGACCGCCGCCGTCAGCCCGGCCCGGGCCGCATAGGCCGCCGCCGAGGCCGAGGTGTTCCCGGTCGAGGCGCAGATGACGGCGCCGGCGCCCTCCTCCACGGCCTTCGACACGGCCATCGTCATGCCGCGGTCCTTGAAGCTCGCCGTCGGGTTCATCCCCTCCAGCTTGGCCAGCACCCGCAGCCCCAGCCGCTCCGAGAGCCGCTCCAGGGGCACCAGCGGGGTGCCCCCCTCGCCGAGGGTGACGACGGGGGTCGCGTCGCCGACGGGCAGCAGGTCCCTGTAGCGCTCGATGAGGGCGGTCACCGGTCGCCCCCCTCCCCCGAGCCGAGCACGCGCAGCATCACGGGCTCGCCGCGCACGATGTCGAGCGCGCCGATGCGCGCCACCGCGCGGCGCATGCTGTCCTCGCGGCCCTCGTGCAGGATCAGCACCAGGCTGGCCTCGTCGCCGCGGCCGCTCTGCACCACCGACAGGATCGACAGGTCCTCGTCGGCGAAGATGGAGGCGATCCGGGCCAGGACCCCGGGTCGGTCGGCCACCTCGGTGCGCAGGTAGAAGGCCGACGGCACCCGGTCGGGCGGGGCGATCGGGCGGCCGGCGTCGACGAGGGCGTTGTGCAGGAACGAGCCCTGCTGGGTGCCGAGCACCGAGAGGATGTCGGCCAGGACGGCCGAGGCGGTCTCGTCGCCGCCCGCCCCGGGGCCGACGAGCATGATCTCGCGGGTCGCGCGCGACTCGAGCAGCACGGCGTTGTCCGACCCGCGGATGGCGGCCAGGCGGTGCCCTCGGGGCACGAGGGCCGGGTAGACCCGCACGCTCACGGCCCCGTCGACCAGGCGCGCCACGCCGAGCAGCTTCACCACGAAGCCGAGCGCGTTGGCGTGGGCGATGTCGGCGGCGTCCAGGCCGTCGATGCCCTCGTAGGGGACGTCGTCGATCAGCACCCGCGAGTGGAAGGCGATGGAGGCCAGGATCGCCATCTTGGCGGCCGCGTCGGCGCCCCCGACGTCCTCGGTTGGGTCGGCCTCGGCGTAGCCCAGCTCCTGGGCCCGGGCGAGGGCGTCGGCGTAGGAGGCCCCGCCGCGGGACATCTCGGTGAGGATGTAGTTCGTGGTCCCGTTGACGATCCCGGTCACGGCGTCGATCTCGGCCGCCAGCAGCGACTCCCGCAGCACCTTGATGACCGGGACGGCTGCGCAGGCGGAGGCCTCGAAGCGCAGCTCGGCGCCCGCCTCCTCGGCGGCCTGCAGCAGCTCGGGGCCGTGGCGGGAGAGGAGCTGCTTGTTGGCCGTCACCACCGAGGCGCCCCGGGCCAGCGCGCGCCGCAGGTAGCCGAGGGTCGGCTCCACGCCGCCCATCACCTCGACGACGACGGCCACCGAGGGGTCGTCGACCACGTCGGCGGGGTCCGAGGTCAGCAGGGCCGGGTCGATCCCGGGGCGGGGCCGGCCGGGGTCGCGCACCAGCACGGGGCCGACCTCGAGCCGGTGGCCGGAGGCGCGCTCGATCGTGTCGGCGCCGTCGATGAGGGAGCGCACGACGGCCTGGCCCACGGTCCCGCAGCCCAGCAGGCCGATCCGGACCGGCTCGGCGGGGCCCGGCGCGCGGGCCCCGATCACACGTCCCGCGCCACGAGGTCGGCGTAGGTCTCGCGCCGGGTGACGACCCGCGCGGCGCCCGAGTCCACGAAGACCACGGCCGGGCGGGTGACGCCGTTGTAGTTGGAGGCCATGGCCACGCCGTACGCGCCCGTGGCCGGCAGGCAGACGAGGTCCCCGGGCCCGACCGGCGGCAGCGAGGCGTCCGCCACGAGCACGTCGCCGCTCTCGCAGTGCTTGCCCACCAGCCGCAGCGTCTCGGTGGGCTCGGCGTCGGCCCGGTTGGCCAGCAGCGGCTCGTAGACCGCGCCGTAGAGCATGGGCCGCAGGAGGTCGCTCATGCCGCCGTCGACCGAGGCGTAGGTGCGCACGCCGGGGATCGTCTTGGTGGCGCCGACGCGGTAGAGGGTGACGCCCGCACGCCCGACGATCGAGCGGCCGGGCTCCACGAGGATGCGCGGCTGCCGCAGGCCTGCCCGGCCCCACTCGCCGCGGACGGCCTCGACCACCGCCTCGGCGTAGTCCTCCACGGCGGCGGG
>DATAGF010000185.1:0-5221 GCA_036257075.1 Miltoncostaeaceae bacterium | reverse complement strand
CTTCCGCGGCGGGCGCGCGGCCGAGCACTGGGGCGTGACCGACACCGGCGTCATGATGCAGCAGCTGGGCGTCGTTCCGCCGCCGGGGGGCGCCCCCGCGTAGAGTCCCGCCCCGTGGACGACGGCCCCTACTACCTCGACGACCTGCGGGTGGGGCAGCGCTTCACGACCGGCGAGTACGAGCTGGACGCCGACGACGCCGTGGCGTTCGCGAGCCAGTGGGACCCCCAGCCCTTCCACACGGACGCGGAGGCCGCGCCCGGCACCTTCTTCGGCGAGCTGGTGGCGAGCGGCTGGTACACCGCGGCCATCACCATGCGCCTGCTCGTCCAGGGCTTCCCGGTCGCCGGCGGGCTGATCGGGGCCGGCGGGGAGATCTCCTGGCCCGCCCCGACCCGCCCGGACGCGGTGCTCCACGTGGAGGGGGAGGTCCTCGAGGTCCGGCCCTCGCGCTCGCGGCCCGAGCGGGGGATGGCCGTCGTGCGCCTGGAGACGAAGGACCGCGACGGCACCGTCGCGCAGGTCTTCACGGTCACCATGGTGATGCCCCGCCGGCCGCCCGCGGACGACGCCGGAGCCTGAGGCCCCGCCCGCCCCTCAGTGGGTGGCGTGCATAAGGTGCTCGAGGCCCTCGCCGAGCGCCCGCAGCGCCCTGGGGGCGTCGTGGGCGTCGAGGTCGATCCACAGCACCCACGCCCGGCCGGCGCCCTCGCGGGCCTCGGCCAGTGCGTCGTCGAGCTCCTGCGGGGTCGCGACGCGTCGCCCCTCCGCCCCGACCGCCGCCCCGGCGAGGGTGTAGTCCCAGCGGGCGACGTCGTTGAAGGGGCCGTCGACGATGGCCCGCTCGGCGCCGTAGCCGTGGTTGTCGAGCACGAGCACGATCGGGTCGAGCCCGTGCGAGACGGCCGTCGACAGGTCCATGCCGGTCATCTGGAAGGAGCCGTCGCCGGTGAGGACGACGGGGCGGCCCCGGCCGCGGGCCAGGCGTGCGCCCGTGGCGGCGGGGACCGAGAACCCCATGCCCACGTACAGGCGGGCGATGTGGAGCTGGCGCGCCCGCGCCAGGCGAACGTCCATGAGCAGGTGGGCGGCGACCCCGACGTCGCTGACGAGGAGGTCGGTCGGGCGCAGGAACTCCTGGAGCCGAGCGGCGACCAGGTCGCAGGTGACGCGCGCCTCGTCGCCGGGCTCGGCGGCCCAGGCGCTCGGCAGCCGGGCGGGCGGCCGGCGGCGGCGCAGCGGGCGCTCCTCCAGCCCGTCCACGACGTTGTCGAGGGTGACGCCCGGGTAGTCGCGCAAGCCGACCCGCAGGCCGGTGTGGTCGGCCCGGATCCGCCGCTCCTCCCTGACCCCGAGCGTGAACGCGCCGGTGTTGATGTCGTTGATGTCGACGCCGAGCTCGAGCACGAGGTCGGCCCGCTCGACCATGCGCCGCACGGCGTCGTCCGAGGAGGCGCCGGAGTAGACCCCCACGACCAGCGGGTGCGCCTCGTCCACGCTGCCCTTGCCCATCACCGACTCGACGACGGGCGCGCCCATGCGCTCGGCCAGGGCGAGGACCTCGCCACCGCGGCCGCGGCGCAGGATCCCCGTGCCCGACCAGATCACCGGGCGCCGCGACCGCGACAGGCGCTCGCGGACGTCGGCCACGCCGGCCGCGATCCGCTCCGGGGTCGCGGGGCGCGCGACCGGTGCGGCCCGGCGCCGGCGCCGTGCCGGGCGCTCGTCGATCAGGTCGCGCGGAAGCTCGACGTACAGTGGGCGGTGGTGGTGGACGCAGCGGTCCAGCGCCCCCTCCAGGTCATCGAGGGCCGTCGTCAGGTCGTCGAGCACCAGGGTCTCCCCGACGACCGCCGACAGCGCGCGGCGAGGGGCGTCGATGTCGCTGCCCGGCGTGTGGTGGAGCCGGCGGCCGTCCCGCTCGCCCAGCCCCGGGGCGCCGGCGATGAGCACGACCGGGACGAGCTCGGCGTTCGCCCCCCCGATCGCTGCGGCGCCGGCGAGCGCCCCGACGCCGAAGGTCACGGCCGCGGCGCCGAGCCCGCGCTCGCGCGCGTAGCCGTCGGCGGCGTAGACGGCGGTCTCCTCGCGGGTGGAGTTCACCATCGTCATCCCGCGCTCGGCCCCGATCTTGAAGAGCCCGAGGATGAAGTCCCCCGGGACCCCGAAGACGTGGCGCACGCCGCGCCGCCGGAGCGCCTCGATCAGGTGCTCACCCAGCGACCGCGGGGGCTGTCGGCGGGGCGCCACCGCGCCGCGCCGGTCAGGCGTGCGGGTCGGTGCTGAAGCTCGGGTAGCGATCCGTGAGGATCATCACGTAGGCGTACGTCTGCTGGTTGAACCGGATGATCCAGGCGATCAGGTTCCGCATGCCCTCCGGGATCCGGCCGGCGAAGATGCCGACGATCCAGGCGATGATCCACATGATCCCGAGGAGGATGCCCAGGAAGTACGCGACGATGTGGGCCGGGATCGCCAGGATCGCCCGGAAGCCCGTGATCCAGCGGTTCTGGCGGGCCGGGGGCGCGATCGAGAGGTCGGCGTCGTAGGGCCGGTCGCCGAGGAACCCGGGATACGGGTCGGCGAGGAAGTAGAGGTAGCCGTTGACGTGGGTGGCGTAGCGCAGGTATTGCGCGATGAAGTCGTGCAGGCCCTGCGGGCTCGTGCCGGCGAACAGGGTGGCGAACCAGTTGGCGATGACCGCGAAGAAGACCGCGATGCCCCAGATCGTCAGCCAGATCAGGTGCGGGATGACCAGGAGCCAGCGGAACGCGACGGTCAGCCGGTTGCGGCGCAGGTCGTCGGTGAACGAGAGCCTGATGGGATGGTCCATGGTCGGCGACCCTAGAGCCCGGCCGGGGCGTTGGGCAAGGGGGAGGGCGCCGGAGGTCCGCGTGCGCAGGCGGCGAAATCCGCAGGCGTGGGGACGCGGAGCGCCCTCACCCGCGCCGTTCGGCCCGCTGGGGGAGGCCGGGATACGATCCCGCCCCCTCGGCCGGGACCCGCCTCCAGGGAGCAGCAATCCGCCACCGCACGCCGCTCGTCGCCCTGCTCGCCGCCGCGCTGGCGCTGGCCGGGGCCGGCCCCGCGGCCGCGGCGATGCCGTACGTGGCCATCGACGCGGGGCACGGCGGGGCGGACACCGGCGCCGTCGGCCCCCTGCCGCCCGGCGCGCCCACCGGCCTGACGCCGCGCGCCGACGACCAAGGCCGCACGGTCCTCTACGAGAAGGACGTCAACCTCGACATCGCGGTCCGGCTCCAGGCCGTGCTGACCTCGATGAGCGCCCGGACGCTGATGACCCGCACGGCGGACCTCGGGGGCGGCGACCGAAGCTGGCCCTCGACCCGGGCCGACCTCGAGGCGCGCACCGACATCGCCAACGAGGCCGGCGTGGACCTGTTCGTGTCGGTGCACAACAACGCCCTGCGAGCGACGACGAGCGGCACCGAGACATTCCACTACTACTACGCGAGCGGCGCCTCGCGCAGCCTCGCGGTGCTGGTTCAGCATGAGATGGTGGCGGCGCTCGGCTTGCCCGACCGCGGCGTGAAGAGCGCGGGCTTCTACGTCCTGCGCCACACGGTGATGCCGGCGATCCTCACCGAGAGCGCCTTCCTCACCAACCCGAGCGAGTCGCTGCTGCTCGCCGATCCGGCGGTGCGGCAGCGCATCGCCGAGGCGATCGGCCGGGGCGTCCAGCGCTTCGCCCGGGCGGGGGTGCCCATCCCGCGGCCGCTCCCGCCGACCATCGGCCCGTGGCGGACGAGGCCGAAGCGCGTCCCGGTCGGCTACCGCCTGGTCAAGACCGGCCGCTCGAACCCGGTCGGCCGCGGCGGCTGGCTCGCCGTGCTCGGGCGCTTCACGGCCCCGGCGCCGCAGCTGGCGGCGACGATCGGCCCCTGGCGCACCCGCCCGGCGTCGGTGCCCGATGGCTACCGGCTGGTGAAGACGGGCCCGGCGAACCCGACCGGGCGCGGCGGCTGGCTCGCGGTGCGCGCGACCGCCCCGGCCCTGCGGTCGGAGGGTTGACCAATCCCGTTCCCCCTAGGCCAGGATGTTGATGGCCCGCGCCGCCACGAGCAGGACGGTGATGGATGAGACGCTGGCCTCGGTCAGCATCGCCAGCTTGAGGCGGCGGGTGAGCGGCATGGCGTCGGTCGGGCTGAAGGCCAGCGAGTTGGTGAACGAGACGTAGACGTAGTCGACCAGGCGCGGGTACCAGCCCCCTCGGGAGCGGCCCGCGTCGTCCATCTGGGGGAACTGGAAGTCCGGCGGCGGCGGGTCCGGCTCGGCTCGGCGCATCGGCCCTCCCCGGTCGAGCTCCCAGAACCACAGCCCGAACGCGACTACGTTCGTGGTCCAGATCGCGGTCCCCTTGAGCAGGAGCTGCCCGCCGCTCTGCTCCTCGCCGCTCAGGATCGAGCCGAGCAGCGTGACCAGGGCCAGCGCGTTGCCGAGACCCACGCTGGCGACCAGCGCCAGGGAGACGGTCCGCCGCCGCCCGGTCTCCACGAGGCGCCGGCGCGGCCGCGACCAGGTCAGCAGGATCAGGAGGGCGACCTCCGGGCCGACCAGGACGAGCCAGACCCACCAGGGGAGCTCCCAGAGCGACCAGCCCTGCGCGCGGCTGACGAGCCCGAGCAGCACCTGCAGGACCACGACCCCCGCGACGGCGAGGGCCGCCTCGAACCGCGTCTCGACCTCCACCTCGCTGAGCTCGTCGCGGGTCATCCCCGCACCCTTCGCCCCCGCCGCCGAGCGTCCTCGTCGGGGGGCGCCGGGCGCCCGATCGCATTCGCCTCACGAGAGGTGGGCGAACCACCGCCCGGCCCGGATGTCGTGGAACACCACGGCGACCCGCCCCGGGTCGAGCACGAGCTCGAAGTAGTGG
Organism: Miltoncostaeaceae bacterium; assembly: GCA_036257075.1. Classification (GTDB taxonomy): domain Bacteria; phylum Actinomycetota; class Thermoleophilia; order Miltoncostaeales; family Miltoncostaeaceae; genus DATAGF01. The sequence goes on along the minus strand of DATAGF010000185.1, from coordinate 327 downwards.
CGATCGACCGGGCGGTCGGTCCACCAGCGGTCCTGGACGAGCCACTCGTCGCGGACCGCGATCACCGGACGGCGGCGCCCCTCCAGCACCACCGCACCCGGCGGGGCGCCGTCGTCCGCCTCCACCGTCACGGGGCGCGGCGCGTTCAGGGCCCTCAGCCCCATCGGGTCTCGAGGGCGGCCGAGCTCCCCGCCGGCGCGGCCCTCACGGCTCGTAGGGGGTCAGGGCCCAGCGGCGCTCGGGGAGGCGCGACCAGGGCTCGAGCTCCACGGCCCGCAGCATCGCCTCGGGCCCCTGCGCGGCCCGCACCTGGCGGATCGCCTCGCG
>DATAGF010000181.1:0-6877 GCA_036257075.1 Miltoncostaeaceae bacterium | reverse complement strand
CTTGCCGTCGCGAACCTCGTCCGGCGAGCGGGCGCGCACGACCGCATCGCGTCCCGCGATGGAGGATGACGGGTTCGAACCGACGACCTCCGCCTTGCAAAGGCGGCGCTCTCCCAGCTGAGCTAATCCCCCGATGCGGGGCCTACGGTAGCATCGGCGCCCCCGCGTACCCGACAGCGAGGCGTCCCGTGAGCGGCGATCCCTTCGGCACGGTCTACCGGCTCCTGGACGAGCTCCAGATGAAGCACTACGAGATGGCCGGCCTGGTGGCCGAGTACAAGCAGCTCGTGGAGGACCTCGAGGAGCGGGTCGACGAGGATCGCCTCATGATGGCGCGCAACCTGCCCGGCGCGCGCTACCTGGTGAACACGACCTTCGTGCGGGAGCAGTGGCTCAAGGTGGGCGCCGAGCTCCAGCGCCTGTTCCCTGAGGAGCGCCCCGCCTAGGAGGTGCCCAGCAGGTCGCGCAGCGCCGGCTCGACCTGGGTGAAGCGGAAGCCGTAGCCTGCCTCGAGCGCCGCCCTCGGCACGATGTGGCGGCTGTCGAGGGCGAGGGTGGCCTTCTCGCCGAGCGCCAGGCGGACGGCGATGGCCGGCGTCGGCACCACCGCGGGGCGGCCGAGGACGCGGGCGAGCGCCCCCACGAGCTCGCGCTGCTGCACGATCCCGGGCGCCGCCGCGTTGACCGGCCCCGAGAGCCGGTCGTCCTCGATCGCGCGCAGGTTCAGCCCGACCTGGTCGTCGACGTGGATCCAGGGCACCCACTGGCGCCCGCCGCCGATGGGCCCACCGGCGAAGAGCCGCACCGGGCGGGCGAGCTGCGGCAGGGCGCCGCCGGCGGTCGAGAGGACGATGCCGGTGCGGAGGCGCACCACGCGGACGCCCCGCTCCTCGGCGCGGCTCGCCTCCCGCTCCCAGGCCACGCAGACATCCGCCAGGAAGGTCGAGCCCGACGGCGCGCCCTCGTCGGCCGGCTCCTCGCGCGGCCCGTAGTAGTCGGCGCCCGAGGCGTTGACGAGCACCCGCGGCCCGCGCTCGGCGCCGAGGGCCCCGGCGAGCAGGCGCGTCGTGCCGACCCGGCTCTCGTGGAACTCGCGCTTGCGCCCCGCCGTCCAGGGGAGCAGGTCGTTCTTGGAGCCGGCGGCGTTGACGACGGCGTCGGCCTCGAGGGCGGCGGCCGGAGGGCCGCCCTCGGCCGGATCCCAGCGGACGTCCTCGGCGCCGTCGAGCCCGGCCCGCCCGCGCCGCGAGACCGCGACCACCTCGTCGCCGCGGGCGAGGAGCGCGCGGGCCAGCGCACCGCCGATCATGCCGGTCGCGCCGACGACCGCGACCCTCATCGCGGGCCCGCCCCGGGGGTCATGCGTCGCCGATCGGGCGCCGGTCGGCCCGGGCCAGGAGCAGGAGCTCCTCGGCGCCGATCCCCGGCGGCGGCGCCGCGCGGCCCATCGTGACCCCGGCCATCCCCCGGCCCCGCAGCCGCAGGCGCAGGCGTGCGAGGGCGGGCTCCGACCGCGGGCCATCGGCGTCCGCCAGCATCAGGACCAGGCCGCCCTCGCCGTCCCGCCAGATCGCGTCCGTGTCGCGCACGGTGCGACGGGTGAGCTCCGCGAGCCGCTCCAGCGCCCCGCCCTCGCCGGGCGTCACGCCGAGGCAGACGAGCGTGATGGGGCGGCGCTGGCGGCGCGCCGAGTCGAGCGCGGCTTCGAGGGCGCGCAGGAGCTCCTCCGGGTCCGGCGGCCCGGGGCCGCCGGGCGCGTGCTCGAAGGCCGGCGGCCGCTCGCGGCCGCCGTCGGTGCGTCGCCGTCGTGGCCCGCTGACGGCCACGGCTAGGCATCGGCCGACGGGTCGGGCGGCTCGCCGTGCCCGTAGTGGCGCGACGCCGCGGGGCGGCGGGCGAGGACCGCATCGATCGCGGCCTCCTCGTCGCCGGACAGGGGCGGCCCCGCCAGGGCGGCGTTGCGGCGCGCCTGCTCGGCAGTCCGCGCGCCCACGATGGCCGAGCTGACCTCGGGCCGGCGCAGCACCCACGCGACGGCCAGCTCGGCGATGCCCCCCGCCCGCCCGGACTCGCGCGCCACGTCCTCGAGCTCGCGAACGACCGCCACCCGCTCCGGGAAGGCGTCGTCGGAGAACAGCTCGCTCTCGGCGCGCCAGTCGCCGCCGGCGAACGTCGTCTCGGCGGACATCTTGCCGGTCAGCAGCCCGTGGGCGAGCGGCCCGTAGGCGATCACGCCCACGCCGTTCTCGCGGCACCACGGCAGCTCCGCCTCCTCGATGTCCCGCCGCATCAGGTGGTAGCCGGGCTGGAAGGAGTCGAGCGGGGCGACAGCCTGGGCGGCTTCGAGGTCGGCGAGCGCGTAGTTGGAGACGCCGATGGCCCGGATCTTCCCGGCCCGCCGCAGGTCCTCCAGGGCGCCGATCGTCTCCTCGGCGGGGACGCCCGCCACGGGCCAGTGCGCCTGGTAGAGGTCGATGTGGTCCAGGCCGAGCGCCTGGAGGCTGCGGTCGCAGGCGGCGCGGAGGTAGTCCGCCGTTGCCTCGCGCCAGATCCGGAGGGGCGGCCCGCTCTCCCAGGCGACCCCGCCCTTGGTGGCCACGATGACCTCGTCGCGCCGCTCGCGAACAGCCTGGCCGACGATCCGCTCCGCCCGGCCCTGGCCGTAGATGTCGGCGGTGTCGATCCAGTTGACGCCCGCGTCGAGCGCGGCGTGACAGGCGGCCAGCGAGTCGGCGTCGTCGGCCCCGCCCCAGCGGCCGCCGAACACCCAGGTCCCGAGGCCGATGACCGACAGCTCCATGTCCGTGCCGCCGAGACGGCGCCGCTCCATCCCGCTCCCTCCCTCGCCCTCGCGCCAGCCTACTTGGGCGTCAGCGCCACCAGCAGGCCACCGTCGTCGTCGTAGGCCGGGAAGAAGTCGGCCGTCGCCGCAACGTCGTCACTCGACCCGTTGGGCCGGAAGGTGCAGGCGACGTTGAGCACGCGGACGCCCCACTCGAGGCTGGTCGCGGCCGGGTCGCCGTCCGGGAAGCCGCCGAGGCGGAGCCGCTCGGACACGTCGTGGCCGATCAGCTCGCCCTCCTGGTAGCCCGTGACCGCGAAGGCCGCGTGGCCCGCCACCAGGATCCGGCGCTCCTGGTCGCAGACGATCAGCGCGGTCTTCGGGCTCGCGTAGTAGTCCTCGAGCAGCTCGAACGCGAAGCCGAAGCCGCAGCGCGAGCACCCCCGGGGCTGGTGGCGCACGTTGCGCTCGCTGCCCTGCTCACGGTAGGCGCATCGCGGACACAGGAAGACCGGCACGCGATCCATGGTAGCGACGGCGGCGCTCGGCGCCCGCCCGCTCAGGGCCTAGGCTTCCGCGGTCGTGTCGTGGTTCGAGGCCATCGTCCTCGGGATCGCGCAGGGGCTCACCGAGTTCCTGCCGATCTCGAGCACCGCTCACCTGCGGATCATCCCCGCCTTCGCCGGCTGGGAGGACCCGGGGGCCTTCTTCACCGCCGTCGTCCAGCTCGGGACGATGGCGGCCGTGGTCCTCTATTTCTGGCGCGACCTCGTGCGGATCACGCGGACGTGGCTCATGAGCCTGCGGCGGCCCGAGCTGCGCGGCGAGCTGGACGCCCGCATGGGGTGGTACGTGATCGTCGCGACGGTCCCGATCATCGTCTTCGGCGTCATCTTCCGCGACCAGATCGAGACGGGCGCCCGCAACCTCTACCTGATCGGCGTGATGCTGATCGTCCTCGGCCTGATCCTCCTCTGGGCCGACCGCACCTCCAAGCGCGTCCGCGACGTGGACCAGGTGCGCATGCGCGACGCGGTCTGGGTCGGCCTCGCACAGGCCCTGGCGCTGATCCCCGGGACGTCGCGGTCGGGGGCGACCATCACGGCCGGGCTCTTCCTGGGGTTCAAGCGGGAGGCCGCGGCCCGCTTCTCGTTCCTGCTGTCGGTGCCCGCGGTCGTGCTCAGCGGCCTCTACGGGCTCCTGGAAATCTTCACCGGCTCCGGCGACGTCAGCTTCGGCGCCCTCGCGCTGGCGACGATCTTCGCCTTCATCTTCGGCTACCTGTCGATCGCCTTCCTGCTGCGCTTCCTGACGACCCACTCGATGCTGGTGTTCGTCATCTACCGCCTGGTCCTTGGGGCGGTCACCATCGGGCTGGTGGCGGCCGGGACGATCAGCTAGGCGACTCGGCCACCTCGAACTCGCGCGCGAGGTCCACCAGCTCGAGGACCCGCTGGACGGCCTCCGAGGGGCGGGCGATGCGGAACGGGCGGCCGGCGTCGAGGCAGGTCTGACGCGCCTCCAGCAGGGCCCGAAGCCCCGACGAGTCCATGAACCCGACCCCGGCCAGGTCGAGGATGACCGCCTCGTCGCCGGACTGAGGCAGGGCGGCCGCGAGCGCCGGCGCGCCCACGAGGTCGAGCTCGCCCTCCGCGAGGATGACGATCCCCTCGGCACGCCGCTCGGAGCGCGCTCGGAAGGTGCCGGGGGACGCGTCTGGCATGCGGCTCAGACTAGCAAGCGCGACGGGCGCGACGGAGCCATCCGGCCGGGCCGGGGTGGGCGTTCCCCGCGGGCTCGGAGATCGGGCAGACTGTCTCGCATCTCGACGTCTCCGGAGCGTTCCCCAGGGGTGGATCAGGTGCCGTTGCACGGGGCTCCTTTGAGTGATGCCGAGCGGGAGCGGCTCATCATGGAGCACCTGCCGCTGGTGCGGGGGCTCGCGCGCCGCTACGCGGATCGCGGCGAGCCGCTCGACGACCTCGTCCAGGTGGGGACGATCGGCCTCATCAAGGCGATCGACCGCTTCGACCCGGCCCGGGGGTTCAAGCTGGCCAGCTTCGCCACCCCGACCATCCTGGGGGAGATCCGGCGCCACTTCCGCGACCGGTCCTGGACCGTGCGGGTGCCGCGGGGCATCCAGGAGGCCCGCGCGCGGATCGCCCAGGCCGTCGACGAGCTCTCGGCCGCCGAGGGGCGCAGCCCGTCCATCCGGGAGATCGCCGAGGCGGCCGACCTCTCCGTCGAGGACGTCCTCGACGCCCTGGCCGCCGGCAGCGCCCAGCGGCCGGCGCCCCTCGCGTCCCCCGGGCGCGAGGGCGACGAGGACGAGGGGATCGCCGTCGGGCTCGAGGACCCGGGCTTCGAGCAGGCCGAGGCGCGCGCGACGCTCGACGCCGGGCTGGCCGAGCTGCCGGCGCGCGAGCGGGTGATCCTGCATCTGCGCTTCGAGGAGGGGCTGACGCAGTCGCAGATCGCGGCGCAGGTCGGCGTGTCCCAGATGCACGTCTCGCGGCTGATCCGCAAGGCCCTCGAGCGGCTCCGCGCGAGCGCCGAGGGGCGCGCGGAGGAGGGGGGCTCGTGACGGGCCACCGGCGCGAGCGCGGGGTTTCGCGCGCTGGGAGCATGGGAACCGCGAGGGTGTGGTCAAGCGACTCCGACCGGCCGGGGGCGCCCATGACGACGCCGACAAGGGAAGCGTGCAGACGATGAATGCGCCACGCCCGCCATCGGGGGCGCGCGTCGTGAGCGAGCCGGACGTCGAGCTCACCTTGCCCGCGGAGCCGGAGAGCGTGGTCCTCGCCCGGCAGATGGTGCGCGGCCTGGTCGACCACCTCGGATGGGGCGACGAGAGCCGCAACGACATCTCCATCGCGGTCACCGAGGCGTGCACGAACGCCGTGCTGCACGCGTATCCGGAGGGCCGCGGCGAGTACGGCGTCTCCGCGTGGGTCGCGCCGGAGCGCCTCGTGGTGTCGGTCCGCGACCAGGGGCAGGGGATCTCGCCCCGCGTGGAGTCGGCCGCCGCGGGGCTGGGGCTGGGCCTGCCGCTGATGCTGGCCATCGCCGACGAGGTCTCCTTCACGAGCGACGCGGAGGGCGCGACCGAGGTCAGGCTCTCCTTCTCGCCGATGCCGGAGCGCGATTGATGGACGACCAGGGCCCGGCCGCGCGGCTGGTGATCCGCACGCACGAGCTGGCGCAGCCGGTGCTCGAGCGGGTGGTGGCGGCCCTCGCGGCGCGCGTCGACCTGCCGCTCGACCGGCTCTCGGACGCGCAGATCGCCAGCGCCGCCCTCCTCGTCACCGTCAACCGCAGGCTGGACGGTGCCGAGCTGCGCATCGAGCTCGAGGGCGAGCCAGGCGGGGTGGTGGTGCGCCTCGGCCCCCTCCCGGACGGCGCCGCCGCCCGCGTGGTCGAGGAGAGCGCGATCCCGGGCGTCGGCGCGATCGTCGACCGCCTGGTCGACCGCTGGGGCGTCGAGCCGATGGACGGCGGCGAGAGCCTGTCGCTCGCCATCACGGACGGGAGCGGGACCTCGCCCTCGTGACCGCCGGCCGCTGAGCGGCCGGCCCGGCCGGCACGCCCGGTACGGTGCCCGCAGATGAGGCCGAGGCACGACGCGCCCCCCGAGCGGCCCCGCCGGCCCTGGTCGCGCACCGAGCGGCCGGTACCCCGGCTGGTGGTGCGGCCGCTCCAGCAGTTCTTCCGCCTGGAGGCCTCAGGCGGGCTCGTGCTGCTCGCGGCCACGGTCGTCGCCCTCATCTGGGCCAACGTCGCGGGGGCCGCCTACGACGACTTCTGGACGGCTCAGATCACCGTCACGGTCGGCGACTTCGAGGTCCAGGAGACCGTCCGCGACCTCGTCAACGACGGCCTGATGGCGATCTTCTTCCTCGTCATCGGGCTCGAGGTCAAGCGCGAGCTGGCGGTGGGGGAGCTCTCCAACCTGAGGGCGGCCCTGCTCCCGGTGGCCGCGGCGGTGGGGGGCATGGTCGTCCCCGCCCTCGTGTTCCTCGCCGTCATGGGCGGAGGCGACGGCAGCGATGGGTGGGGCATCCCGATGGCGACCGACGTGGCCTTCGCCCTGGGCGC
>DATAGF010000180.1:0-6019 GCA_036257075.1 Miltoncostaeaceae bacterium | reverse complement strand
TGAGTCGCCAGCCGTCCACCTCGACGACGTCGCCCGTGCGCGGCAGGCGGCCGAGGCGGGTGAAGACCAGCCCGCCGACGCTCGTGACGGTCTCGTCCACCAGCTCGACGCCGTAGTCGCGCAGGTCCTCGAGCGAGACGTGCCCGCGCACGACCAGGCGCCCGTCGGGCTGCTGGTCGACCGCCGGCGCGCGGTCGCGCTCGTCGTCGATCTCGCCGACGATCTCCTCGATCACGTCCTCAACGGTCACGACCCCCGAGAAGTCACCGTACTCGTCGAGCACCACGGCCATCGAGGCGCGCCGCGCCTGCAGCAGGCGCAGCAGCTCGTCCACCGGCATGGTCTCCGGCACGAAGAGCGCCGGGCCCGCGATCTGGCGCACCGGCACGTCCTCGCCCGCCTCGAGGAGCCCCCGCGCCAGCTGGCTGAGGTGGACCACCCCCAGCACGCCGTCCCCGTTGAGCACGGGGAAGCGGCTATGTCGGGTTCGCAGCGCCTCCTCCAGCGCCTCGCGCACGGGGGCCTCGGCCCACAGGGTGGTCGCCTCGGGCCGCGGCGTCATGATGTCGCGCGTCAGGGTCTCGCCGAGGCCGAAGACGCCCTCGAGCATGTCGGCCTCCTCGGGCTCGAGCGCGCCGCCCTCCTCGCTCTGGGCGATGAGGATCTGGAGGTCCTCGGGCGTCGAGGCCAGCTCCCGCTCGCTGGCCGGCTCCACCCCCATGATCCGCACGACCCAGTTGCCCGCGCCGTTGAGGAGGTGGATGAAGGGGGCGAAGAGCTTGCGGAAGAGCTCGAGGGGCCGCGACGTCACCAGCACCGTGGTCTCGGCCTTCTGGATGGCGAGCGACTTCGGCGCCAGCTCCCCGAAGACGACATGGAGCACGGTGATGATGACGAAGGCGATGATCACCGCCGTGGCGCCCGAGGTCGCCTCGCCGAGCCCGACCGACTCGAAGACCGGCCTCAGCAGCTCGGCGAAGGCGGGCTCGCCCAGCCAGCCCAGGCCCAGGCTGGCGAGCGTGATGCCGAGCTGGCAGGCGGCGAGGTAGCGGTCGATGTGCTGCACATGCTCGCGCGCGAGCACCGCGGTGCCCCGGCCCTGCTCGGCCAGCTGCTCGAGGCGGGTCGTGCGGGCGCGGGCGAGCGAGAACTCGGCCGCGACGAAGAAGCCGTTCAGCAGCACAAGGAGGAGTGCCGCGACGATCTGGACCGCGTTCGTCAACGGTCCGGAAGGGTGTCCACGGACTGGATGATACCCACCGCGTCCCGCCGTCCTCCCGCGCCGATCACGCGGTGACCTGGAACCCCCGGGTCAGCGGCGCGCCGCCGGTCAGACCCCCGGGCCGCCGTCCCCCGGCGGGTCGGAGCTCGGGAAGGTCTCCTCCAGCTCCTCCTCGAGCTCCTCGTCTCGGCGCTCCTGCTCCTCGTCGTCGCCGGGCGCGCGCGGGGGGTCTCGCGGGTCCTGGCTCACGTGTCCTCCTCGGGCGTGCTCGCTCCTTCCCTTCCCCGGGGGCGCGGTGGGAAACCGCCAAGGAGGGTAGGAACGGTCCCATGAGCACGCAACCACTCCCCGACCCCATCCCGGGCCCGGCCGTCGTGCCCGAGCCCTCGCCGCCGGACATCCCCGAGCCGACCCCGCCGGACATCCCGGAGCCGTCGCCCGACCCGGTGCCCGAGCCCGTGCCGGGGCCGGCGCGCATCCCGGAGCCCTGGCCGCCGGAGGACGAGCCCGCGCGTTGATCCCCGGCGGTCGGCGGACTACGGTGGGCCGGCCATGGCCGTCGCCGAGCTGACCGACACCGAGCGCGAGATCCAGGGGGTGGTGCGCGAGTTCGCTCGCGCCGAGATCGCCCCCCGCTCCCACGAGTGGAACCTCGAGCACCACGTCCCGGTCGAGGTGCTCACGCGCATGGCCGAGGTGGGCCTCCTGGGAGTGATCATCCCCGAGGAGCACGGCGGCGCCGGCCTCGGCTACGCCTGCCTGGCGATCGTGATGGAGGAGGTCGCGGCGGCCGACGCGGGCGTCTCGACCGCCGTCGCCGTGCAGAACTCGCTCGGCGCGGCGCCGATCCTGCGCGCGGGGACCGAGGCCCACAAGGAGGCCTACCTGCCGGACCTGGCGACGGGCGCGCGCTTCGCGGCCTACGCCCTCACCGAACCGGACGCCGGCTCCGACACGGCCAGCATCCGCACGACCGCGCGCGCCGACGGCGACGGCTGGGTGGTCAACGGCGCCAAGCAGTGGATCACCAACGGTGGCTTCGCCAGCGTCTTCGTGCTCTACGCCCGCACGGGGGGCCCGGGCGCCAAGGGCATCTCGTGCTTCCTCGCCGAGCCGGGGGAGGGGTTCACGGTCGGGCGCGAGATGCCGAAGCTCGGCCTCCACACGTCGTCGACCGTCGAGCTGGCCTTCGACGGCTACCGCCTCGGCCCCGGGACGATGATGGGCGAGGAGAACGAGGGCCTGAAGGTCGCGCTCTCCACGCTCGACTCGGGGCGGATCATCATCGCGGCCCAGGCCTGCGGGATCGCGCGCGCCGCGCTCGAGGTCGCGGTGGCCTACGCGCAGGAGCGGACGGCGTTCGGGGGGCCGATCGCCCGCCTGCAGGGCATCCAGTTCCCGCTCGCCGAGGTCGCGGCCCGGCTGGACGCCGCCCGCCTGCTGACCATGCACGCCGCCCGCCTGCGCGACGCGGGCGAGCCGCACACGGCGGCTGGCGCCAAGGCCAAGCTGTTCGCCAGCCAGGTCGCGGTCGACGCCGCCGACGTCTGCGTCCAGACCCTGGGCGGCTACGGCTACTCGGCCGAGTTCCCCGCCGAGCGCCTCTACCGCGACGCCCGGATCACCCAGATCTACGAGGGCACCAGCGAGATCCAGCGCCTCGTGATCGCCCGCGACCTGCTCGGGGAGGCCGCGCGCGGCTGACGGCGGCGGCCGGCGCCGGGTAGCGTGCCCGCGTGACCGTCCCCACGCTCTTCGTGACCGGCAGCGCCGAGCGCGACGTGACGCCGGACCGGGTCGTCGTCTCGGTGAGCGTGCAGACGCCCGTCATGCCCACGCCGCAGGCCGCGCTGTCGGCCGCGGCCGAGGCGCGCCGGCGCCTGCTCGGCCACCTGCAGGCGAGCCTGGCGGACGTCGCCATCTCCGACGGGCGCGTCACCACCCGCCAGGAGCAGCGCCAGGTCAGAACCGAGCGGCCCGGAGGGACGGAGACGAGCTGGGAGGTGGCCGGCTACACGGGCCTCTGCCTGATCGCGATCGAGGCGGATGCGGACCGCGCGGCCGAGATCGTGGCCGCGGCGGGGGCCCACCCCGACGCCGAGCGCGTGTCGCCGGCGTTCGAGGTGAGCGCGGCGCTCGAGCGCCGCACCCATGACGAGCTCGAGCGGGAGGCCGTGCGCGACGCCCTCGCGCGGGCGGAGGGCCTGGCCGCCGCCGCCGGGATGGCCGTCGGCCGGGTGGTGTCGATCGGCGAGCACGGCCCGCCGCCGCAGCGGCCACCGGACTACGAGCACATGCGCTACAGCCCGTCGGTCGCGGACATGTCCGCCGACGCGCTCGAGGAGGCGCTGGGCGAGCTCCGCCCCGAGCCCGAGCGGAGGGCCGCGGAGGTCCCGGTCAGGCTGGAGCTACGCGAGGCCGGCGGGGGCGGCCCGGCGGCCTGAGCTCGCGCTGGGAGCGGCTGAAGCGGCCGTGGCGGCGCCGCCCCGGCCACGTCGACCTCCGGCTGCGCCTGCTGAGGATCGAGGACCTCTTCCAGACCCCGGAGCTCGACCCGTTCCAGCCGGAGCACGACGGCTACGACGAGCGGCCCGGCATGGAGCAGATGCTCTCGCGCCTCTACCTCGCCAAGCCGAAGGCCACGGCGACGGTGACGATCGAGCTGCCGGAGGGCCACGAGATTCCGCCCGACGCGGAGGAGCGCGTCCGCGCCGCGATGCGGCGCTTCTGCCGGCGCAAGATCGCCCTCATCGACGACGAGATCGAGAGCAGCCGCCGCTTCGGCCAGCGGGCCCTGCTCTGGGGCCTGCTCGCCGTCCTCGTCCTGAACGGGCTGGCGGAGGCCATCGACGACGACTGGGACCCGATCGCCGCGGGGCTGTCGGTCGCATCGTGGGTGATCCTCTGGGTGCCGGTGAACCTGCTCGTCTACGACCTCTTCTACTTCCGGCGCGACCGGCGCGCCTACCGGGCGCTGCTCGACGCGCCCGTCGCGGTCGTCAGGTCTGGGGGCTCAGCGAGCGGAGGGTCTGCTCCGCCGTGATGTCGAAGTCGGTCGGCCCGTCGAGGGTCGAGTCGATCGAGTACTTCACCACCAGGCCCCGGTCGGGCGCGTACCAGAACGTCTCGGTGCGCCGGCCCGTGTACTCGCCGCTGATGTCCTGGCGCGACTCGATGACGAACGCGTTCACCGGCCGGCCGCCGACGTCGACGGTCTCCCGGCGCAGGACCTCGTTCTCGATCTGCAGCTGCAGGTCGCCCGCGGTGAACGGCCCGCCCCAGGTCTCGCCCACCTTCGGCCTCATGGGGAGCCGCAGGAGGTTGGGCGTCCACTCCCGGTCGCGGGTCGTCGTGGTCACGGGCGTCTTCACGACCGTGCGCGCGAAGGTGACGAAGGCGCCCTGGGGCCGCACCTCGTAGCGCGACAGCTCGGTGTGGCTGTCGGAGTAGCGCAGGTCGGTCTCGTAGCCGCCGTCCCCGAGGCGCACCAGCATCGGCGCGACGTCGGGGAGGGTGCGGTCGACGTCCACCGGCCCGCGGCTGAGCTGCTCGGAGCCGGTGACCGCGTACTCGTAGACGCCGGGGGCCGGCAGCCCGGGCGCGGCCTCACCGGGGGTCGGGTTCTCGCGGTACTCGGTGAGCGCGTCGCTCGCCGTCACCGGCTCGGTGTCGTCGAGGGTGCGCCAGAAGAGGATGCCGCCCACGACCAGCGCGACGACCAGCACGCCGACGCCGATGAGGATGTAGTTGCGACGCCTCACCCCGACGAGGGTGGCAAAGCGCCTCAGCGATGTCAACCGAACGTTCGTTTGATAGCGTGGCGCCATGGTGCGGGCCGTCGCCGACGTGCTCCCCGGCGTCCGCCGCGTGACGCTCGACGCGGCGGGAGTGGGCCACGTCCACTGCTACCTGCTGCGGGGGCCGACGGGCTGGACGCTCGTGGACACGGGCCTGGGCGCTCCTGGCGCGGGCGCGGCCTGGCGCGAGGTCATCGGCGGCCTCGACGCGCCCCTCGAGCGCGTCGTCATCACCCACATGCACGTCGACCACGTGGGCGCCGCGGCCCACGTCGCCCCGCTCAGCGCGGGCCCGGTGCTCGAGGGCCGCCTCGACCGTCAGCAGTCGGACGCGGCCTACGGCGACGGCGGCTGGCCGGGGCTCCTGCGGCGGCACTTCGTCGACAACGGCCTGCCCGAGCGCGAGGCGGCCGCCGCTGAGGCGTCGTGGCGCGCCATGGCCGGCCTGGCGAGGCCGGCGCCGACCGAGCCGCTCGAGCCCGGCGACCTGGTGGACGGGTGGGAGGTCCTGCTGCTGCCCGGGCACGCCGACGGCCACATCGGGCTCCTGCGCGACGGGGTGCTGGTGGGGGGTGACGTCCTGCTGCGGGACATCACCCCGACGATCGGCGTCTGGCCGCGCTGCGAGCCGGACCCCCTCGCCGGCTACCTGGAGACCCTGGAGCGGATCGCCGAGCTCGCCCCCCGCGTCGTGCTCCCGGGCCACGGGGAGCCGGTCGAGGACCCTGCGGGCAGGGCCCGGGAGACGGCGGCCCACCACCGGGCGCGCCTCGACGAGGCCGCAGCCGCCCTCGCGCCGGAGCCCCGCACCGCGGCCGAGGTCTCGCGCGAGATCTGGCCGGGCGACCTCGACCCGGCGGGGCGCAGCCTCGCCGTCGCCGAGGCCTTGGCGCACCTGGAGCGGCTCGTCCGCGAGGGCCGCGCGCGTGGGGTCCACGGCCCGGACGGCCGGAGGCGCTTCAGCCCGCGTCCTTGACCGCGGATCGCCCGATCGAGGACG
>DATAGF010000179.1:0-11888 GCA_036257075.1 Miltoncostaeaceae bacterium | reverse complement strand
GCGGAGCTGAACGAGGCGCTCGACCTCGCCCGCGGCGACCAGCGCATCTACAGCGTCACGGTCGACCTGATCAAGGGCGCCCGCCTGACCAACGTGGCGCGGCCTGGCGTGCCCTGCGGCACCCTGCCGGTCGCCGCCGAGACGCCCGTCGAGGACGACACCGGGGCCTCGCCCGGCATCTGGATCGGCGCCGCCGTGGCGGTCGGCGCCGTGGCGGTCGGCGCAGGTGTCTGGGCCGCCCGCGCGCGCGGCGGCGGGGGGTGAGGCGCCTCGTCAAGGACGTGCTGCTGCCGGTGGCGGTGGCGATCGCCCTCGCGTTCGTCATCCAGGCCTCGGTCGCCAAGCCGTACGAGATCCCGACGCCCTCGATGACGCCCACCATCGAGCCCGGCGACAGGATCATCGCCAACCGGCTCGTGTACCGCTTCCGCGACATCGAGCGCGGCGACATCATCGTCTTCGACCCGCCCCCCTCGGCCATACGCGAGTGCGGCGAGGCCGGCGGCGGGGACATCCCGTTCGTGAAGCGCGTGATCGGGCTCCCCGGCGACAGGGTCGAGGTGAGCCCGGAAGACGGCACCACCATCGTCAACGGGGAGCCGTTCGTGATCGACGGCCCCGTGCCCGACAACTACGGCGGCGAGGGCATGACCTGGCCGGTGGTCCCCGAGGGCAAGCTGCTCGTGCTCGGCGACAACCGGGCGAGCTCCTGCGACTCCCACCAGTGGCGGCCCGATCCCTTCCTCCCGGAGGACAACGTGATCGGCCAGGCCGAGATCACCTACTGGCCCCTGTCCCACCTCGGCTTCCTGAACTAGCTCCGGAGGGCCCCGCCGCAGGGAGCGGGCGATCTCTTCGCGGAGGGGCTTGCATCGTCTGCCACATGTGGGAGGATGCGCCCCCACCACGCTGAATATGGTGTGGACTCAGGTGACCGCACACCAGGGATAGCGTCCGAAGATGATCTGCCCGTTCTGCGACAACCCCGAGCACCGCGTCGTCGAGTCGCGCGTCGCCGACACGAAGGACGCCATCCGGCGCCGGCGCGAGTGCCTGCGCTGCGAGCGGCGCTTCACGACCTACGAGCGCTGCGAGGAGATGCCGCTCGTGGTGGTGAAGAGCTCCGGCGAGCGCCAGCCCTTCGACCGCGCCAAGCTCCTCGAGGGCCTCCAGCGCGCCTGCCACAAGCGCCAGGTGCCGACCGCGGCGCTCGAGGTCGCCGTCCGCGACATCGAGGGCGAGCTGCGCAACCGCCTGCGCCAGGAGGTCCGCAGCTCCCTCATCGGCGAGCTCGCCCTGCGCCGCCTGAAGGAGATCGACCCGGTGGCCTACGTGCGGTTCGCCTCGGTCTACCGCGCGTTCGCGGACGTGGACGAGTTCGAGGACGAGCTCGCCCGCCTCGAGCGCGAGCCCCCGCTGCCCCGGGGCCAGTACCCGCTGGACGACCAGCTCTTCGAGACGCTCGACGACGGCTCGGGCCCGCCCGCCCGCGCTACCCTGACCGCACTGCCAGGTGGTCGCGAAGGTGCCGCCGCGAGTCCGACGACGACCACCAAGGAGCGATGAGATGGCGACTGACGCGCCGCCAACGATGACAGACCGCGCGCTCGCGATCCCCCGCCGCTTCACCCGTCCCGGGACGCACCCCTACGACGAGGTGGCGTGGGGGCCGCGCGAGGCCGTCATCGTGGAGCCCGCGCGCGACGACCGGCCCGAGCGCGAGGTCTTCCGCCAGGACGACTGCGAGTTCCCGCTCGACTGGTCCGACACGGCGGTGCGCATCGTCGCCTCGAAGTACTTCCGCTACGCCATGGACGACCCGCGCCGCGAGCGCAGCCTGCGCCAGGTCATCGACCGGGTCGTCGACACCATCCGCCACCACGGCGCCGCGGGCGGCTACTTCGCCGACGACGAC
This sequence comes from Miltoncostaeaceae bacterium, assembly GCA_036257075.1. Classification (GTDB taxonomy): domain Bacteria; phylum Actinomycetota; class Thermoleophilia; order Miltoncostaeales; family Miltoncostaeaceae; genus DATAGF01. The sequence continues at coordinate 9,973 of DATAGF010000179.1, read as the reverse complement.
GAGGCGGAGACCTTCGCCCAGGAGCTGCGGCACATCCTGGTGACGCAGAAGGCCGCCTTCAACTCGCCGGTGTGGTTCAACTGCGGCGTCCAGGTCGCCACCCGCGAGCACGACCCCGACCGCATCCTCGACGTGGACGACCCGCCGGTCGGCCACGACGAGCCGCCGGTGAACCAGGCCTCGGCCTGCTTCATCCTCTCGGTCAACGACACCATGCCGTCGATCCAGCGCTGGATCGCCTCCGAGTCGGAGATCTTCCGCGGGGGCTCGGGCGCGGGCGCGAACCTGTCGCGGCTGCGGGGCGACGGGGAGCCGCTGTCGAACGGCGGCCAGGCCTCCGGCCCGGTCAGCTTCATGCGCTGGGCCGACTCCGGCGCGGGGTCGATCAAGTCCGGCGGCGGCACGCGGCGGGCGGCCAAGATGGTGATCCTCGACGCCGTCCACCCGGACATCCTGGAGTTCGTCCGCTCGAAGGCGCACGAGGAGGCGAAGGCGTACGCCCTCGGGGAGATGGGCTACGACCTCGGCCTGAACGGCGATGCCTGGCGCTCCATCCAGTTCCAGAACGCCAACAACTCGGTGCGCCTCACCGACGACTTCTTCCGCCGCGTCGAGGCGGGCGAAGCGTGGCAGACGAAGACGGTCGCCGGCGGCGAGACGGCCGCCGAGATGCCCGCCGCCGAGCTCCTCCGCGAGATCTCGGAGGCCGCATGGGCCTGCGGCGACCCGGGCGTCCAGTACGAGGACACCATCCAGCGCTGGCACACCAGCCCCAACGCCGGGCGCATCTCGGGCTCCAACCCGTGCAGCGAGTACATGCACATCGACGACTCGGCCTGCAACCTGGCGTCGATCAACCTCATGGAGTTCCTCGGTGAGGACGGGACCTTCGCGGTCGACGACTTCCGCCACGCGGTGCGGGTGATGATCACCGCCCAGGAGATCATCGTCACGCCTGCGAGCTACCCCACCAAGCGCATCGGCGACAACGCGCGCGCCTACCGCCAGCTCGGGCTGGGCTACACGAGCCTGGGCTCGCTGCTCATGTGCCAGGGCCTGGCGTACGACTCCGACGAGGGGCGGGCGTGGGCCGGGGCGCTCACCGCCCTGCTCCAGGGCGAGGCCTACGCGCAGTCGGCGCGCATCGCCGCCCGGGTGGGCGCCTACGACGGCTACGAGGCCGACCGCGAGGCGCAGGACCGGGTCGTGCGGATGCACCGCGACGCCGCCCTCGACCTGCCCGCCGAGTCGGCCGGCCGGAGCTACGCCGAGGTGCGGGCCGCCGCCGCCGCGGCGCTCGACGACGCCGTCGCGCTCGGCCAGTCCGAGGGCCGCCTCGGGGCGCCCGGCTACCGCAACGCCCAGGTCAGCGTCATCGCCCCGACCGGGACGATCAGCTTCATGATGGACGCCCAGACCACCGGCATCGAGCCGGCCATCGGGCTCATCAGCTACAAGACCCTGGTCGGCGGCGGCTACATGAAGCTGGTCAACACCGACGTCGAGCGGGCGCTGTCGGCGCTCGGCTACGACGACGGCCAGCGGGCGGCGATCCTCGCCCACGTCGACGCGACCGGGTCCATCGAGGGCGCGCCCGGCTTCGACGCCGACCACCAGCCGGTCTTCGACTGCGCCTTCGGCGTGGCCGGCGGGCGCTCGATCGCGCCGGAGGGCCACGTCCGCATGATGGCCGCCGTGCAGCCGTTCGTCTCGGGCGCCATCAGCAAGACGGTCAACCTGCCGAGCGCGGCCACGGTCCAGGACGTCAGCGACATCTACACGCTCGGCTGGCGGCTCGGCCTGAAGGCCATCGCCATCTACCGCGACGGCTCGAAGCGCACGCAGCCGCTCTCGACCACGGCGGGCGAGTCGCCGAAGGCGGCGGCCGCGGCGGGCGAGGCCCCCCTGCCGGTGCGCCGGCGGCTGCCCGACGACCGCGCAGCCATGACCCACAAGTTCAGCGTGGGCGGCCAGGAGGGCTACATCACGGTCGGCCTCTACGACGACGGCTCGCCCGGCGAGGTCTTCGTGAAGATGAGCAAGCAGGGCTCGACGGTCTCGGGCCTGATGGACTCGGTCGCGATCGCCTGGTCGATGGCCCTCCAGCACGGCGTCCCGGTGGAGAGCCTCATCTCCAAGTACATCGACCACCGCTTCGAGCCGTCCGGGTTCACGGGCAACCCGCGCATCCCGATGGCCCGCTCGGTCGTGGACTACCTCGCCCGCTGGATGGCCTCGCGCTTCCTCTCCGAGGAGGACCAGCGGCTCGCCGGCGTGCTGCCGCTCGCCGATCCCGCCGCCGCGCCCGAGGAGCAGTCCGAGGTGGCCGACGACCAGCTCGCCTTCCGCGAGGTGGCCGCGCCGGCCGAGGCGCCGGACGGCAACGGCGTCCGCTCCAAGCTCGTCCTGCAGAGCACCGGCCAGACCTGCACGTCGTGTGGCAGCTCCGACCTCGTGAGGTCGGGGACCTGCCTCACGTGCCGCACCTGCGGCGCGACCAGCGGTTGCGGATAGCCGTCGTCGGCGCGGGCGTCGTCGGGCTGTGCCTGGCGCGCGCCCTGCGTCGGCGCGGGCTCGACCCGCTGGTGCTGGAGCGCGCCCCGGCCGGCGCCTACCGGCCGCGCCCCTTCATGCCGCCCTACCACGGCTTCGACGCCCTGGCCGACGCCGGCGTGCTCGAGGCCGTGCGCGCCGTCGCCTGGCCGATCGCGCCCCAGGCCGACGGGACTCCGGTGGCCCTGGCCGCCTCGTTCGTGCGCGTGAGCGAGATCCTCGCCGAGGGCGTCCCGGTCGAGCACGGCCAGGAGGTCACCGGCCTGCTGCGCGACGGCGAGCGCGTCGCCGGGGTGCGGGTCCGCGACGCCGCCGGCGGCGAGCGCGACGAGCCGGCCGACCTCGTGGTGGCGTGTGACGGCGTCCGCTCGCCGGCGCGCGCGATGGCCGGCATCGAGGCCAGGATCACGCTCGCCGAGGGCGCCCACCTGTCCTTCATGAGCCCGGCCGTGATCGACCGCTCCTTCGCGCTGCACTACCAGGCGGACGGCCGTCAGGTCGGCCTCCTGGGCTGGCCGGACGGCTCGGCGGGCTGGTGGGACATCGAGCGCTGCGGCCGCGAGGCCGCCCTCGCGCCGGGCCTCGACGCCTTCCGGATCGCCTTCACACGGCTCATCCCGGAGGCGGCGCCGGCCGTGGCGGCGCTGACCTCGGCCGAGCAGCTCGTCTACCGCGAGGTCGAGGAGGTGCGCTGCGAGCGCTGGTGGGTTCCGGGGCTCGTCGTCATCGGCGACGCCGCCCACGCCGTCGGCCCCGAGGCGGGCCTCGGCGCCGGCCTCGGTCTGGGCGACGCGCTCGCGCTGGCCACGGCGATCGAGCGCAACCCGGGCGACCCGGACGGCGCGTGCTCGGAGTATGAGCTCTGGCGCCTCCCGGCGGTGCGGCCCTACGAGGAGATCGGGGCGGCCGGCGCCCGGGTGGCGCGGGGCGAGGCCGCGCTTCCCGAGGAGCGCTGGCCGCCGGTCTCCGCCGTCGACTAGGGCCGCTTCACCCGGAACGCGACCAGGCCGGTCACGGTGTGGCCGTCGACGCCGGTGACCCTCCACCGCACCCGGTAGGTCCCGTTCTGCTTCTTGGGGCCGGGCCGCTTCAGGGTCACGGTGACGCGCCTCGCGTCGCGCGGTGAGATCCGCGACGAGGTCGCGAGATCCGGCCCGCCGTTGCGCCTCACCGTGATCGCACGGATCCGCTGGATCGGGTCGTCGTAGCGCAGCGTCACGGTCGCGGGCGTCCGCGCGAGCGTCGCCCCGGACCTCGGGCTGCTGGACACGACCTCGCTGTGGCCGAGGGCGGTCGCGGCGCCGAGCGACGCGACGCATCCCGCCGCGGCCAGGGCCGCGACGGCTCGTGTCGTCCTCAAGGGTGCTCCTGTCGTCGATGATGGCGCCCGCCGCGCGGCGGGCGGGGATCAGGCCGGCAGGAGCGGTGGGGGACCGCGGCAGGGCACCCGGCCGCGCGCGGCGGGCCGCGGCGCGAGGCCGGTACCGGCGACGAGGGCCGTCCCCATGGGGCGGGGCGCGGGGCGGGGGGCGAGCCAGCGCTGGACGGCGGCGACGGCCGCGATCGCCCGGGCGAGCCAGGCCTCGAGGCGCACCGCCAGCAGCGCCAGCGCGACCGCCGCCACGGCGTGCGCCAGAAGCGCCGGCGCCGTGATCAGGGCGGCCTCGTGGTGGTGCGGCGCGAGGCCGAAGGCCCACGGCGCCCACGTCATCGCGGTGTGGACGGCGGCCTGGGCGCAGGCCATCGCGACCAGCGAGCCGGCGAGACCCCGCGGGCGGAACGACCGCCGGCCGCCGACGAGCGTGACGACCGCCAGCAACCCTGCCCAGGCGACCGGCGCCGTCGCCGTGAGGGCGAGGTCGCCGGCCGCCGCGCAGTGCGCCACCAGCGAGGCGGCGAGCGCGCCACCGGCCACCGTGAGCCGCCGGAGCGCGAGCGCGTGCGTGACCGACAGCCGTCCCATGAGGGGTCAGTATGCCCGCCCGCCGTGTGCGACCATCGGGACGTGAGGTCTCCCCTCCGCCTGATCGCCGCGGCCGGCTTCATGGCCCTGGCCGTCGCGCTGACGGCCCTCGCGGCCGGCGGCGCGGCGCACCTCGGGCACGACGGCCCCTCGGCCGGCGCGACCACCGACCTCGGCGAGCTGTGGGCGGTGCCGCCTGTCGAGGTGGCCGCCATCCTGGTGATCGCCGCCCTCTACGCCCTCCGCGTGCGCCGGTCGCCGGGGCTCGTCTCCGGATGGCGTCAGGCCTCCTTCGCCGGCGGCGTCGCGGTCCTCCTGATCGCGGTCTGCTCCCCGCTCGGCGGCGTCGCCCAGCAGGGCCTGCTGAGCGCCCACATGCTCCAGCACACCCTCATCGGCGCGGTGGCGCCGCTCCTGCTGCTGCTCGGCATGCCGCGCGCCTTCCTCGAGGCGGTGCTCTCGCCCGCCTGGCGCCGGCGGCTCGAGCGGGTCCAGCACCCGCTCCTCGCCTTCCCGCTCTGGGTCGCCGGGACGATCGTCTGGCTGCTGCCTGCCGTCCACCACCAGGTGCTCGAGAGCCCGCCGCTGTGGGTCCTCCAGCAGGCGTCCTTCCTGGTCCTCGGGCTGATCCTGTGGGCGCCGGTGGTCGAGAGCCTCCCGGCACCGCGCTGGTTCTCCACGGGCTGGAAGTGCGGCTACATGGTCGGCGTCTGGGTGGTCGGCCTTTCGATCGCCAACGTCTACTGGTTCTCGGGCACGCCCTTCTACGACTCCCACGCCGCCGCCGCGGAGGCCTGGGGCTTCGCGCCGCTCGAGGACCAGGCCAACGCCGGCACCGTGATGATGGTCCTGCACTGCCTCCTGGCCTTCGGGGCCGTCATGGTCCTGTTCTTCCGCCAGGCCCGCGAGGGCGAGCTCAGCCAGCGCCTCATCGAGGCCGGCGTCGACCCCGACAGCGTCGAGCGCGCCACCCGCGCGGGCACCGCGGCGGCCCTGGCGCGCGCCCACGGCGTCCCCGTGCGCACCCGGGCGGGAATCGACTAGCCTGCGCGGCGCTCAGGCGGCGCGGCAGTCCTCGCAGCGGCCCCAGAGGACGACGTCGTGCCCGTCGACCTCCAGCGCGGCGCGCGAGGCGGCCCGCTCCAGCGCCTCCTCGAGGGCGCGGTCCTCGAAGGGGCGCACGTCGCCGCAGTCGACGCAGACGACGTGGTGATGGTGCTCGCCGCCCGGCATGGCGGGCTCGTACCGCGCCACCCCGCCGCCGAGATCGAGGCGCTGGAGCAGGCCGAGGCTCACGAGCAGGTCGAGCACCCGGTAGACGCTTGCGATGCCGACGGCGCGGCCGTCGTCGCGGAGCTGGTCGAAGATCTCCTGCGCCGAGCGGCAGCAGTCCTGAGCTGCGAGCGACTCGATCACCGCCCGCCGGGCGCCCCCCGAGCGGCGGCCGGCGCGCGCGACCCGGTCGAGGGCGTGCCCGGCCCAGCGCGCCCCGGGGTCCGTCGGGCTCGAGCGGCTCACCGGCATCGGTGACCGAGACTAGCGCGGGCGGTGCGTGCGGAGCGCGAGCGCGGCTGCGAGGGCCAGCGTGACGAGCGCCACGCGGCCGGCGGACGCGACGGCGTCGCCGGCGCCGAGGCGGCGCAGGGCACGGCGCCGGGCCGAGCCCCCGGCCGTGCGGGGCAGCAGGATGAGCATGGGGCCAGTGTGACGGCTCGCTCGGACCTCACCGCCCTCGCTCCCGGTCGGGGGCGGGGCGGTGCCCGTCCTCGTCGTCGTGGTCGTGGCGGTGGACCGGGTCCATGACGAGCTCGGAGCCGCCCGGCAGTTCCGCGAGCACCAAGCCGAAGGTCTCCGTGACCGCGTCGCGCGTGAGCACCTCGTCCGGCGGGCCGAAGCCGACGACGCGCCGCGCGAGCAGCAGCGCGCCCTCGGCGCCCAGGGCGTCCGCGACGTCGTGGGTGCAGACGACCACCGCGGCGCCGCGCCGGCGCTCCTCGGCGAGGGCCGCGCCCAGCAGCTCGCGCCCGGCGATGTCGAGCCCGGCGGTCGGCTCGTCGAGGATGAGCAGGTCCGCCCGCCAGGCCAGGCAGCGCGCGAGGTGCACCCGCTGGCGCTGGCCGCCCGACAGGCTTCCGAGCGGCTCGTCGGCGAGGTCGGCGATGCCCATCCGGGCCATCCCCTCGCGCACCAGGCGGCGGTCCTCGTCCCTCATCCGCCCCACCAGGCCGCGGGCCGGGAAGCGCCCCATCGCGACGACGTCGACGGCGCGCAGCGGCAGGACGAAGCCGGTCGGCTGCGCCTGCCCGAGGTAGGCGACGCGGGCGGGGGCCGCGCCGGGCGGCCCGCCCAGCACCCGCACCGAGCCGGCCACGGGCGGCAGCAGGCCGGCGATCGTCTTGACCAGGGTGGACTTGCCCGAGCCGTTGGTACCGAGCACGGCGAGCGTGGCGCCCGGCGCCAGCATGAGCGACAGCCCCTCGACGACCGGCCGGCCTCCGTACCCGACCGCGAGGCCGTCGCAGGCGACCGCGGCGCTCACGCCGGGGCCGCCCGCAGCGCCGGGCGCCGGATGGCCTGCACGGTCAGGGCGACGAAGAAGACGCCGACCTCCACCAGCACGATCGTGGCCCCAGCCGCCAGGTCGTAGTGGTACGAGAGGAGCAGTCCGGCGGCCACCGACAGCGCGCCGAGGAGGGCCGCCACGCCCATCATCGCCCCGACCCGCCGCACCATCAGGGCGGCTGTCGCGGGCGGCGCCACCAGCATCCCGAAGACCAGCAGGGTGCCGACGGTCTGGAACGAGACCACCACGGTGAGGGCGACCATGCCGAGCATCGTCCACTCGAACAGCTCGGCCGGGAACCCGGCGACGCGGGCGTGCTCGCGGTCGAACGACAGCAGCAGGAAGGGGCGAGCGCAGACGGCCGCCAGCACGGCGACCACCACCGCCGCTCCGAGTTGGAGCCAGACGTCGTCCCACGTGATGCCGAGGACCTCGCCGAAGAGGATGCTCGTGAGGTCGCCGCTGAAGCTGTCCGAGCGCGAGACGATCACCACGCCGAGCGCCAGCATCCCGACGAAGAGCAGCCCGATGGCGGTGTCGCCGGACAGCCGCGAGCGCCGCCGCACGACCGCCACGCCCGCGATCATGGCGGCGGCGCCGACGACCGCGCCGCCGACGCCGGGAAGCCCCAGCAGAATCGCCCCGGCGATGCCCGGCAGGACCCCGTGGGCGAGCGCGTCGCCGATGAACGCCAGGCCGCGGAGGACGACGAAGGTGCCGACGATGGCGCACGCGACCGCCACAAGACACCCGGCGACCAGCGCGCGGAGCATGAACTCGTTGTCGAGGAAGGGATCGATGAGCGGTCCCACGGCGCTCCCTCAGCGCTCCGCTGCGGGCCCGCCGCCGAGGCCGTCGACGACCGTCCGCGCCGCCTGTCGCATGAAGGTGAAGTAGGACCCGTCGTCCGGGAGGGTGTGGGTGCCGATCTGCAGGACCCGCGCGCCGGTCTCGTCCGCGATCGCCTCCGCCACGTCCTCGGGCGTCCCGAGCTCGGTGAAGATGGTGGGCACGCCCGCCGCGCGCACCTCGTCGCGCAGCTCCGCAAGCGCCTGCGCCGAGACCTGCGCCTGCGAGCTGAGCGACGGGATGATCGCCCCCGAGAGCTCGAACCCGTAGCGGTCGGCGAAGTACCCCATCGACTCGTGGCCGGTGACGAGCTCGCGCCGGTCGGGCGGCACGGCGGCCAGGGTGCGCCGCACCTCCGCGTCGAGCTCGTCGAGGCGGACGGCCAGGCGCCGCGCGGCCGCGTCGGCGTCCAGGCCGAGCCCGTGGAGGGCGGGCGCGAGCGCGACGACGACCGCGCGCATCGCGATCGGGTCCATCCAGATGTGGGGGTCCTCGGCGCCGTGCCCTTCGTCGGAGGCCTCCGACTCGGACGTCGTCCGCACCTTCACGTGATCGCTCGCCGTGAAGAAGGGGACGCCGTCGTCGCGCGCCTGGTCGAGGACGTCGTGCATGCCCTCCTCGAGGTCGAGCCCGTTCTCCACCACGAGGTCGGCGTCGTTGACGGTCTCGACGTCGCGGGCCGAGGGCTGGAAGCCGTGGGGGTCGGCGCCGTTCGGCATCACGACCGTGACGCGGGCGCGGTCGCCGACCACGTCCTGCACGAGCGATCCGAGCACCGGGGTGGTCGCGACGATCGTCGGCCGGCCACCGGCGTCGTCGCCGTCCGAGCCGCACGCGACCGACGCCCCTACGAGGGCGGCGCAGGCGAGTGCGGCGAGGGCGACGCGGGCCGCCCCGCGCACGAGCGGGGATGACGGTCTGAGAGTGATGATGGGAATGACTATCAGAAACGGCCATGTGCGACCACCTTCCTCCTGCCGCGTATCGTGGGCTCGTGCGCGCCGATCTCCTCGCGAGCATCCCGGCCCCGTCGGTGGACAGCCTCGAGCTCGGCCCGCTCGACATCAGGCTCTACGCGCTCTGCCTGCTCGCCGGCGTGGTGGTCGCGGTGTGGGTGAGCATGGTCCGGTGGAAGGCGCAGGGCGGCGACCCCGACCTGGTGCTCGAGGTCGCCCTCTGGTCGGTCCTGTTCGGGCTGATCGGCGCCCGCCTCTACCACGTCATCACGAGCTGGGACCAGCTCGGCGACGAGTGGTACGCGCCGTTCGCGATCTGGGAGGGCGGCCTCGGCATCTGGGGCGGCGTCGCCCTCGGCGTGGCGGCCGGGGCGTACGTCACCCACCGCCGCGGCGCCAGCGTGCTGGCGATGATGGACGCCGCCGCGCCCGGGATCCTCATCGCCCAGGGCATCGGGCGCCTGGGCAACTACTTCAACCAGGAGCTGTTCGGCGGGCCGACGGACCTGCCCTGGGGCCTCGAGGTCGACCCCTCCAAGCGGCCGGACGCCTACCCCGACAACCCCACGTTCCACCCCACCTTCTTCTACGAGATGCTGTGGGACTTCGCCGGCGCGGCGGCGATCATCTGGGCCGGCAAGCGCTTCCGCATCCGCCCGCCCGGCGTCTTCTGCCTCTACGTGGCGGTCTACTCGCTGGGGCGGCTCTTCTGGGAGCAGCTCCGCGTCGACCCGTCGCACGAGTTCCTCGGCCAGCGCGTGAACTTCTACGTCGCCCTGGTCCTGTTCGTCGGTGCGATCGCGTTCTTCGTCTGGTCGCAGCGCCGGCCGGTCGGCGAGGAACCGGTGCAGCGCGGGCCCGCCGCCCCGGCGCCGGACGTGCCGCGCACGCCCGGCGGCCGGGCCCGGCCGGCCCGCAAGCGGGCCTAGCTCAGTCCGTCGTCAGCGCCTGCGCGCTCACCGCGCACCCGTCCCCGGGTGGGGCGGTCCCGCCCCGCGGTCACCTGGACCGTCGTCAGGTGGACAGTGGTGCCGGCGAGGCGGGCTGGCTGCCAGGTCGACGTCTGCAAGCCGTCCGCACCCTCCGGCG
>DATAGF010000176.1:0-2592 GCA_036257075.1 Miltoncostaeaceae bacterium | reverse complement strand
TCGTCGATCGACTCGCGGGCCCGCTCGACCAGCCCGTCCGTGTACAGCAGCAGCGTGTCGCCCGGCACCAGCGTCCGCGACGCCTGCGGCCGTGGCCCGCTCGTGGAGAGGCCCAGCGGCGGAGAGCGCCCCTCCCACAGGAACCACGCCGGGGCCTCGCGGTCCTGGGGCACGACGAGCGGGGGCGGGTGGCCCGCGCAGACGTAGCGCACCTCCCGAGAGGCGAGGTCCACCATGCAGATGGCGGCGGTCGTCCCCATCGTGTCCGGGACGCCGGCCGCGAAGCCCGCCAGGCGGTCGAGCAGCGGGCCCGGCTCGGGGTCCTCGGCCGCGAAGATGCCCAGCGCCCCGCGGAGCTGGCCCATGACGGCGGCGGCCTGCGGCCCGCGCCCGACCACGTCGCCCACGCACAGCAGCACGCGGCCCGCGGAGAGGGGGATGGCGTCGTACCAGTCGCCGCCCACGCGGCCCGGCTCGGAGCTCGCCACGTAGCGCCGCGCGAGCGCCCCGCCCTGCATCGCGGGAAGCTCGAGCGGGAGGAGCGCCTCCTGGAGCGTCTCGGCGACGTGCCGCTGGCCCTCGTAGAGGATGGCGTTGTCGAGCGCCAGGCCGGCGCGCCGGCCGATCTCCACCGCGAGGTCGCGGTCCTCCTCCGTGAAGCGGCGGCCGGACTCGCCGCTCAGGAGCGAGAGCGAGCCGATGGCCCGGCCCCGGGCGGTCATCGGGACGCCGACGTACGAGACCGGCCCCAGCTCGCGCAGCCGGGCGAGGAAGGCCTCGTCGTGCGGCAGGCCGGCCCAGCGGCCCTCGTCGAGCTCGGGGAGCAGGACGGCCTCGCCCGACCGGATCACGTCGGCCGGGCCGCCGCGCAGCGCGAGCGACTCGTCGCCCCCGTAGGCCGCGCGCACGAGCTCGTGCTTGGCCGGGTCGGCGTGGCGGTAGGCGACCAGCGGCGCGTGGCCGTTCTCGTCCACCACACGCACGGTGCAGAAGTCGGCCAGGCGCGGCACCACGGCGCGCACCAGGGCGTCGAACCGCTGCACCAGGCCGACCGGCGCGTCGAGGGCGAGGCTCACGTCGGCGAGCAGCCTGGCGCGGTCCTCGGCGCGCTCGGCCGCCTCCCGGGCGCGCTGCTCGGCGTCGAGCAGCCGCGCCCGCTCCAGGGCCGACGAGCACTGGGCGGCCAGCGCCAGCGCGTGCTCCCGCTCCTCGGCGCTGAAGCGGCGCTCGTCCTCCGAGAAGCGGAACGCCACGGCCCCCGTCAGGGTCCCGTGCGCCGACAGGGGCAGGCCCACGGCGACGCTGCTCATGCCGAGGCCCACGCTCGTGGCCGGGTAGCTCTCGGGCCAGTCGTCGACCGACTCGAACCAGAAGGGCTCTCCCGTCCGCAGTACGTCCACCAGCGGGAGGGGGGCGTCGAGCGGCAGGACCTCGCCGGGCACGAGCACGTCGGGCGGGTAGCCGGCGGCAGCGAGCACCCGCACGCCGTCGCCCTCCCGCAGCATCAGGACCCCGGCGATCGCGCCGAGGGCGGCCATCCCCTCGGAGACGATGAGGCGGGCGACGTCCTCCTCGTCGAGCGTCGACGCCAGCGTGGCGGTCAGCCGCTGGAGGCGCTCGGTGCGGCTGCGCGCAGACGCCTCGGCGGCGTAGAGGCGGGCGCGCTCGAGCGCCTGGGCGCACTGGTGGACGAGGGTCTCGGCGAGCTCGCGCTCGGCCGGCTCCACGTCGCGCTCGCCCTCGAAGGTGACCATCACGACGCCCAGGGTCCCGCGGTGCCCGGCGAGGGGCAGGATGCCGGCCGCCCGAGCGGTCCCGGCGAACAGCCCGGCGCCCGTCGGGCAGGCGCGCCGCCACGAGTCGTGGTCGGGGAGCCAGATCGCCTCGTGGCCGTTCAGGCAGCGGGTCAAGGCGAGGGGGGCGTCGACCGGGACCCGGCGGAAGCTCTCCAGGATGCCTGGCTCGATCCCCTGTGCCGCCGCGAGCACGAGCTCGTCCTCGGCGAGCAGGCAGAGCGCCGCCGCGTCGCCCTCGAGGACGGATGCGCTCTCGCGGAGCGCGATGGCCACGACGTCGTCGGGCGTGAGGGCTTCCGAGAGCTCGGCCGTCACGCGGGCGAGGGTGGCCACCCGGTGCGAGCCGGCCTCGCCGGCCGTCAGCGCGGCGCGCAGCCCCACCTCGCTGGACGCCGCCCCGGCGAGCGCCGCGAGCACCGCGGCGTCCTGGTCGGTCCAGTCCCGCGGGCGCCTGTCGCCCACGCAGAGGATGCCGATCACGTGGCCCTCGGCCGAGCGGATGGGGTGGCCGGCCCACGCGACGATGCCGAGGGTCTTGATGGCGCCCGTCCCCCGGGCGCGCGCATCCTGGTCGGCGTCGACGACGAGGACAGGCTCGCCCGCGGTGACGACCAGCCGGCAGAACGACTCCTCGACCGGCATCTCGCGGCGCTCGTCCCACGAGCCGTCGAGGCCGATCGCGCTCTTCCAGAAGGTGCGGCGGTCGTCGACCAGGCTCACGAACGCGAGTGGCGCGTCGAGCAGCGCCGCGGCGTGAGCCGCAAGGCCGTCGAACGGCTCCTCGGGAGCCGTGTCG
>DATAGF010000168.1:0-27677 GCA_036257075.1 Miltoncostaeaceae bacterium | reverse complement strand
TCGTGCGGTGTCAGCCAGGCGCAGCCCCAGTCGCCGGCGACGACCATGCCGTCGCCGCCCGGCGACGGGACGAGGACGCGGGCGCCCGCGACCGCGCGTACGATCGCGCCGTCCTCGGCGCGCACCAGCCAGGCGGTGGGCTCGGCGCCGTCGGGGGCGCCGAGGGCCACGAGCGCCCCGTCGGCGGTGAGCGCGGGGGGGCCGGTCCCCCGCGGGGCGGGCCAGGTCGCGACCGGCTCGTGGGAGCCGCGCTCCCAGAGGCCGATGGAGCCGTCTTCGTGGCGGCTCACCGCGCGGGGGGCGGCGGCCGCGCCGGCCAGGGAGACGATCGCGGGCCCCGCGCCCGCGTCGAGGCCGGGCGCGCCCACGCGCGCGCCGGCGGCCGCCAGCAGCCCACCGTCGCCGTCGTAGCAGAGGGCCGAGACCCACCCCTCGTGGCGGGCCACCGGCTCGGGCGAGCCGAGGTCCCACTCCTCGACGGCGCCCTCGACCGCCGCGGCGAGGCGGCGGCCGTCGGCCCGGATGGCGGCCGGGCCGGGGCCGATTCCGGCCGCGACGTCGCCCAGGCTGGGCAGCACCACCGCGCGCCAGCCGTCGTCGGCGCGCAGCAGGCCGGCGTTGGCCAGCGGCGCCCCCAGCGCCTCCGCCAGGCCGGGCGGGCGACGGTCGTGGACGACCTGCACCTGCGGCAGCGCCAGGCTGTAGGCGACCCCGTCGCCGGTCGCGAGCACGAGCCTGCCGCCCGCGACGACGGCTGCCGCGCGCACCGCGGCGGGCGCGCCGGAGCGCAGCCGCAGCGGGGGCGCGCCGTCTCGGGCGACGGCGCCGGACGGCGGCTCGGCGGGCGCCAGCCGCAGGCCGCGGGGGCCCCGCTCGACGCGCGAGAAGGCCGGGACCTCCGCCGCGTCGACGGGCAGGGTCGGCGGTCCGCCCCGCCTCACCCCCGCTCCCGGGCGTCGGCGATCCGGTGTGCCATGCGGCTCTGGAGCGAGAAGAGCTCGATGAAGCCCGGGGCGGCGCCCTGGGAGAAGGACGCGTCGGCGTTGAAGGTCGCCATGCTGCGGTCGTAGATCGCGTTCGGGGAGCTGCGGGTGACCGGGACCGCGCTGCCCTTGTAGAGCCGCATCGTGATCTCGCCCTCCACGCGCCGGTTCACCTGCTCCATGAAGGCGTTCAGGGCGGCGAGGAGCGGCTCGTACCACAGCCCCTCGTAGGCGAGCTGGGCCCAGAGCGCGTCGAGCTGGGGCTTGAGCGCGTTCTCGCGCCCGGTGCAGACGAGCTTCTCGAGCTCACGGTGGGCGGTGAGGATGATCTCGGCCGCCGGGACCTCGTAAACGTCGCGCACCTTCAGCCCGACGACGCGGTCCTCGATGTGGTCGATGATGCCGACCCCGTTGCGCGCGCCGGCCTCGGCGACCCGGCGGATCAGGTCGACCAGGCCGAGCTCCTCGCCGTCGAGGCTGGAGGGGAGGCCGTCGCGGAAGCCGACGGCGACGTCCTCCGGGCGGTCCGGCGCACGCGTGGGGGGCGTGACGAGCTGGAAGACGTCCTCGGGGGGCGGCTGGTCGAGGTGCTCGATCACCCCGCCCTCGCTCGAGCGCCCCCAGAGGTTGTCGTCGATGGAGTAGGGGCGCTCGGCCGTCGAGGCCACCGGGATGCCGTGCTCCTGCGCGTAGGCGATCTCCTCGTCGCGGCCCATCTGCCACTCGCGCACCGGCGCGATCACCTTCAGCTCCGGCGCGAGGGTGGCGACCGTGGCCTCGATCCGCACCTGGTCGTTGCCCTTTCCGGTGCAGCCGTGGGCGATCGTGTCGGCCCCGTGCTCCCGGGCGACCTCGCAGGCGAGCTTCGCCAGCAGCGGCCGGCCGAGGCTCGTGAAGAGCGGGTAGCCGCCCTGGTAGCGCGCGTTCGCGCGGATCGACCGCCCCACGTAGTCGCGCGCGAACTCCTCCTTGGCGTCGAGCACCAGGCTCTCGACGGCGCCGAGGTCGAGGGCCTTCCGCCGCACCGCCTCGAAGTCGTCGTCGGGCTGGCCGAGGTCGATGCAGAGGGCGATCACCTCGGCGTCGTACTCGTCCTGGATCCACTTGAGCATCACGGACGTGTCGAGCCCGCCGGAGTACAGGAGCACGACGCGGTGCACCTCGTGGGGCTGGGCGAGATACCCCGCCACTGGCGGGGTGGGGCGACGCTCGGGCACGCGGGATCCTCCGGGGGAGTTGCCTCGCCTGAGTGTAGTGACCCGGCGTCTCGTGACCGGCGCGTGAGCGCGGCGTGAGCGCCGTCGAGGCGATCACACGGCCACCCGGCAGGGGAGGGCCGGGTTCCGGCGAACTCGACCTACGGGGGTGACAGGTGCTCAGCGTGACGTCGTATACCGCCGATGAGATGCGTGATGCGACCGCCACTGCGCTCCTTTCGGACCGGGCGATGACCCCGCTCGCCATGCGCTCCGCCCTGCGCGTCCCCGCCGACATCCAGGCCGTCGCCTTCGTGCGGTCCGCGATCGCGTGCGTCCTCGACCGCGAGGACTGGCCGGCCGAGAGCGCCGGCCGCGTCCTGCTGGCCTCGAACGAGGCCATCACGAACGCCATCGAGCACGGCTCGCCGGACGGCGGCCTGGTCGAGGTCGAGCTGGTGGTGACGTACGAGCGCGCCGACATCCGCATCGTCGACGAGGGCGTGCCCGGCGCCGCGGTCCCCCGCTGCCCGAGCGAGCCGCCCCCCATCACCGCCGAGCGCGGCCGCGGCCTCGTCATCATCAGCCGGCTCGCCGACGATTTCGAGATGACGCCCGCCGGAACCGGTACCGAGGTCCACGTCGGCTTCTGGCGCGACGAGCGCGACGTGGCCGAGCTCGCGGGGAGCCGCGCGGCGGCGTAGCGCGGCGCGGCCGCGGAACGCGGGCGGCTGAACGAAACCTTGGCCGTGGGCCGCTGGCCGGACGCCGCGGCATCGGTATCCTGCCCGCGCTGCCGAGTGTGGGAGAGCCGATGAACGAGAACACGCCCCAGCCGCTCCAGGACGGGCGCCAGGGCTTCGCCGTCTCCGCGCGGGAGGTGACCAAGCGCTACGGCACGGGGGACGCTGCGGTCGACGCCCTGCGGGGCGTCTCGGTCGACTTCCCGAAGGGACAGTTCGCGGCGGTCATGGGGCCCTCCGGGTCGGGCAAGTCGACGCTCATGAACATCCTCGCCGGGCTCGACGCGCCGACCTCGGGCAGCGTGATGATCGACGGCACTGAGATCACCACGCTCAAGGACAAGCCGCTGACGCTGCTGCGCAGGGAGAAGGTCGGCTTCGTCTTCCAGTTCTTCAACCTCCTGCCGATGCTGACGGCGGAGGAGAACCTCGAGCTGCCCATGACGATCGCGGGCCACAAGATCGACCGCGCGTGGGAGCAGTCGCTCGTCTCCGCGGTCGGGCTCTCCGACCGAGTCCGTCACCGCCCCTCGGAGCTCTCGGGCGGCCAGCAGCAGCGCGTCGCGCTCGCCCGCGGCTTGATCTCGCGCCCGGCGGTCCTGTTCGCCGACGAGCCCACGGGGAACCTCGACTCGTCGACCTCCGAGGAGATGCTGAAGCTGCTGCGGCGCTCGGTGGACGAGTACGGCCAGACGATCGTGATGGTGACCCACGACGGCCGGGCGGCGGCGGCGGCGGACCGCGTCGTCTTCCTGCTCGACGGCGAGATCGTCGAGGACCACGGCCATCTCGAGGCCGATGAGGTCTACGACGTCGTGAAGGGCCTCGAGCAGGCGTGATCCGGCTGGTCCTCCGCGGGCTCATGGCCCGCAAGCTCCGCACCGTCCTGACGTCGATCGCGATCGTGCTCGGCGTCGCGATGGTGGCTGGCACCTTCATCCTCACGGACCAGATCAACGCCGCGTTCGACGACATCTTCGAGACCGGCAACTCCAAGATCGACGTCGTCGTCTCCCGCCAGACCGAGTTCGACACCTTCGAGGACGCGCTGCCCCCGCTGCCCCAGTCCGCCATCCAGCAGGTCGCCCAGGTGGACGGCGTCGAGCACGCCGAGGGCCAGATCCAGGCGACCGGCCAGCTCGTCGTCGACGGCGACATCGTGGAGTCGGAGGGCGGGGCCCCCGCGATCGTCGTCTCCAACGTCGACGAGTCGATCAACCCGAACGTCCCGCTCGAGGGGCGGCTCCCCGAGAACCCGGACGAGATCGCTGTCATCAAGGACACCGCCGACAAGAAGGACCTCACGGTCGGGCAGTCGGGCATCGCCCTCGCCACGGACGAGGGCACGAAGCCGGTCAAGCTCATCGGGATCTTCCGCTACGGCGACGTCGAGTCCATCGGCGGCGCCACCGTGGTGCTCACCACCTTCGCCGACGCGCAGCGCTGGTTCGAGCGCGAGGGCGAGACGTCGGTCGTCTTCGCGAAGGCGCAGGACGGCGTGTCGTCCACCCAGCTCCGCGACCGCATCCGCGCCGCCCTGCCGGACACCGACAAGGTCGAGACGGCCACGGAGAACGCCGAGTCGCAGAGCGAGGACATCGCCGACGAGATCACCGGCTTCCTCGGCCCCGCGCTGCTGGCCTTCGCCGGCGTCGCGCTCTTCGTGGGCGCGTTCATCATCTTCAACACCTTCTCGATCACCGTCGCCCAGCGGGTGCGCGAGTTCGGGATGACGCGCACCCTCGGCGCCACCCGGGGCCAGGTGCTGCGCAACGTGATCGGCGAGGCGCTCGTCATCGGGATCCTGGCGTCGATCATCGGGCTGCTGGTCGGCATCGGCATCGCGCGGGGCATACAGGCCCTCTTCGACGCGGTCGGCTTCGGGCTGCCCGCGACGGGGATCCAGATCAAGCCGCGGACCGTGATCGTGGCACTCCTGATCGGCGTGGTCGTGACGGTGCTCGCCTCCATCGGGCCGGCGCTCCGGGCGACCCGGGTGCCGCCGATCGCCGCCGTGCAGGAGGGGGCGGTCCTCCCCCGCGGGCGCCTCAGCCGCATCAGCCCGTACCTGGCCGTGCTGCTCTTGGTGGCCGGCATC
This sequence comes from Miltoncostaeaceae bacterium, assembly GCA_036257075.1. Lineage (GTDB taxonomy): Bacteria > Actinomycetota > Thermoleophilia > Miltoncostaeales > Miltoncostaeaceae > DATAGF01. The sequence continues at coordinate 22,657 of DATAGF010000168.1, read as the reverse complement.
CTGCTCTTCGTCTACGCCCTCTTCAGCGACCTGGGCGCCACGGAGGCGCTGCTGCTGCTCGCGATCGGGGCGATCCTCGTCTTCCTTGGCGTCGGGATGCTCGCCCGCTTCATCGTGCGCCCGCTCGCAAAGGTGATCGGGGCGCCGATCGAGGCCGCCGCCGGCACGACCGGCCACATCGCGCGCGCCAATGCGACCCGCAACCCGGCGCGCACCGCCGCGACCGCCGCGGCCCTGATGATCGGCGTCGGCCTCGTCACGTTCGTGGCGATCTTCGCCCAGGGCCTGAAGGACTCGTTCACGGGCGCCATCGACCGCGTGATCCAGGGGGACCTGATCCTCAGGACGCAGAACTTCGATCCCTTCCCCGCCGCCGCCGAGACGGCGACCGCGAGCGTCCCGGGCGTCGAGGCGACCGAGTTCCTGCGCTTCCCGGAGATCCGCGCCAAGCCGGGAGGGTCCCAGGTCCTCAACACGATCGATCCCGCCGAGGCGGCCAACGTCTTCAACTTCGACTGGCGCGGCGGCGCCTCCGACGCCCTCTTCGAGCAGCTCGGCACGAACGGCGCCCTCATCGAGACCAACCTCGCCAAGTCGTCGGGGCTGCGGACGGGCGACACGTTCACGGTCACCACCAACCGCGGCAACAGCGGGCCCTTCAAGGTCCTCGGCGAGTACCGCGATCCGGTGCTCTTCACCGGCATCACGGTGTCCGACGAGGCAGCGGACCGCCTCGACATACCCCCCGACCCGTCGGTCGGGGTGGTCAAATTCGAGCCCGGCGCGGACGCGAACGCGGTCCAGAGGGAGGTCTCCGACCGCATCGAGCAGCAATTCCCGATCGTCGAGGTCCAATCCAACGCCGAGTTCAAGGAGGACTGGGAGAGCCAGATCGACCAGCTCCTCTCCCTGCTCTACGCGCTCCTCGGGATCAGCCTCATCATCTCCCTCTTCGGGATCGTCAACGCGCTGGTGCTGTCGATCTACGAGCGGACGCGCGAGATCGGGATGCTGCGCGCGATCGGCACGACCAGGCGCCAGATGCGCGCCATCGTGCGCTACGAGAGCATCATCACCGCGGTGATCGGCGGGGTGCTGGGGATCGTCATCGGGGTCCTCTTCGCCTGGATCCTCACCCGGGGCCTGGAGGACCAGGGCATCGGGTTCTCCTTCCCGATCCTGACGCTGATCATCTTCCTCGTGCTGGCCGTCCTCGCCGGGGTGCTGGCGGCGATGCTGCCGGCCCGCCGGGCGGCCCGCCTCAACCCGCTGGAGGCGCTCCACCACGAGTGAGCAGCCGCCGTAGCGCGGTGAGCAGGCCGTCGAGATCGTCGTCCTCGATGACCAGTGGCGGCAGGAAGCGCACCGTCCGGGCCGAGGTGTTGTTGGCGAGGTAGCCGGCGCCGAGCAGGTCCTCGACCAGCTCCGCCGCGCGGGGGAGCGGGAGGTCGATCGCGCACATGAGGCCCCGCCCGCGCGCCTCCGACGCGCGGCCGTCGGCGACCAGCCCCTCCAGGCCCGCGAGCAGGCGGGCGCCCTTGCGGCGCACGCCCTCCTGCAGGTCCGGGTCCTCCAGCACGCCGCAGGAGGCGAGGGCGGCCGCGCAGGCCAGGGGCCCCGCGGCGAAGGTCGAGCCGTGGTCGCCCGGCTGCAGGACCGCGTCGTGCTCGGGCCTGGCGACGATGGCGCCGATCGGCACACCGCCCCCAAGGCTCTTGGCCAGCATCATCACGTCGGGAGTCACGCCCGCGTCCTGGTAGGCGAAGAGCGGCCCCGTGCGCGAGAGGCCGGTCTGGATCTCGTCGATCAGCAGCAGCGCCCCGTGCCGGTCGGCCAGCTCGCGGGCGAGCCGCAGCATCTCGAGGGGCACCGGGTGCACGCCGACCTCGCCCTGGACGATCTCGAGGACGATGGCGCAGGTCCGCGGCCCCACCGCGGCCGCGAGCCCCTCGAGATCGTCGCGCTCCACGTGGCGCACGCCCGGCACGAGCGGGGCGAACGGCTCCTGCTTGGACGGCTGGCCCGTCAGCGACAGCGCGCCGTAGGTGCGGCCGTGGAAGCCGTCGACCAGCGCCACCACCTCGGGTCTGCCGGGGCCGCCGCGCTTGCGGGCGAGCTTGAGCGCCGCCTCGCTGGCCTCGGCGCCCGAGTTGCAGAAGAAGACCCGGCCGCCGAGCGAGTGGTCGCGGATCCACTCGGCAAGCGCGATCATCGGCTCCGTGTAGTAGAGGTTGGAGACGTTGATCAGGCGCGACGACTGCTCGGCGATCGCGGCGACCACCGCCGGGTGGCAGTGGCCGACGTTGTTCATGGAGATGCCGGCCATGCAGTCGACGTAGCGGCGCCCCTCTCCGTCGAAGAGGGCCGCGCCCTCGCCGCGCACGAAGGCCACCGCCTGTCGCCGGTAGGTCGGCATCAGGGCCGCCGCCTCCCGCTGGACCGTGAGCTCGTCGATCACGCGGTGATCTTGGTCCCGATGCCCGCCTCGGTGAAGATCTCGACGAGCACCGAGTGGGGGACGCGCCCGTCGATGACCTGGACCGCCTCGACCCCCGACTCCAGGGCGTCGGCGATGGCCGCCAGCTTCGGCAGCATGCCGGCGCCCACCGCGCCGGACGCGGCCATCTCGCGGATGTCCGCCAGCCGGCACTCGCTCACCAGGCTGGCCGGGTCGGCCACGTCGCGCAGGATGCCCTCGACGTCGGTGAGGAAGATCGCCCGTCGGGCCCCCAGGGCCGCCGCCAGCCGGCCGGCCACCGTGTCGGCGTTGATGTTGTAGCTCTGGCCGTCGAGGTCGACCCCGACCGAGGCCACCACCGGCACGAAGTCGGAGAGGCGCTCCAGCACCCGGGTGTCGATGCCCGCGACCTGGCCGACGAAGCCGAGGTCGGCGTCCGGGGTCGACGCCTTGCTCGCCTGGATCAGGCCGCCGTCGTCGCCGGCAAGGCCAACCGCCGACACGCCCGCGACGTGGAGCTGGGCGACGATCTCCTTGTTGATCTTGCCCACGAGCACCATCTTCACCAGCTCCATCGTGGGGGCGTCGGTGACGCGCAGGCCGTGGACGAAGCGCACCTCCAGGCCGAGGCGGTCCGAGTAGCGCGAGATGTCCGGCCCGCCGCCGTGGACCACGACCGGGTTCATCCCCACGAGCTTCAGCAGGGCGACGTCGCGGGCGAAGGAGGCCTTCAGCTCGGGCGCCGCCATCGCCGCGCCCCCGTACTTGATCACGATGGTCGCGCCGGCGAACTCCTGGATGTAGGGCAGCGCCTCCAGGAGCACGTCGACCCGCGAGCCGACCCCCTCCCGGGTCGACGCGGTCCTCGTGGCGCCGGTGCTCGCGTCCTCGCCCATCGGCGCCGGATGGTGACACACGCGGGCGCCGCCCGGAGGGGCGCGGGCGGCTGCGCCCGGTCGGCCCCCGGCGGTCACCGGGGCGAGGCGGCGGTCGCCTTGCCTCCGAGCGGCAGCGCGCCCGACAGCACGGCGTCGATGAGGCGGACGCGCCGCACCGGCCGCGGCGGCGCCGGGCGCGGAGGCGCGCCGCGATCGCCGCGGCACCGCCTGCCCTCGTCAGGTGCGGTACTCGGCGTTGATCCGGACGTACTCGTGGCCGAGGTCGCAGGCCCACAGCTCGGCCCGGGCCTCGCCGCGGCCGAGGCCGATGCCGAGGTCGTACTCCTCGCGGGCGAGGACCGCCGGCGCCTGGGGCGAGGCGGCGGGGACGCCGTCGACCGTGATCGCGGGCTCGGCCACCGGCCCCGGCGCGCCGACCAGCGCGGCCCCGACGGCCTGGGTCACGCGGCCCCAGTTCGGGTCCCGGCCGAAGATCGCGGTCTTGACCAGCGGCGAGTCGCCGACCGCGCGCGCCACCCACTCGGCCTCGTCGACGTCGCGGGCGCCGTCGACGACCACCCGGACCGCGTGGGTGGCGCCCTCGCCGTCGCGCACGATCTGGATCGCCAGCCAGCGGCAGACCGCCCCGAGCGCCGCCGCGAGGCGGTCGCGGTCTGCACCCGCCAGGGCCGGCCCCTCGCCGCCCGCCATGACGATCAGGGTGTCCGAGGGGCTCATCTGGCCGTCGACGCTGATGCGGTTGAACGAGCCGGCCGAGGCCGCGACCGCCATCGCCTGCAGATCATCCGGGGCGACGGGGGCGCCGACGGTGATGTAGGCGAGCATCGTCGCCATGGCCGGGGAGATCATCCCGGCGCCCTTGGCGGCGGCGCCGATCAGGACCTCCCCGCGGGCCAGCGCCAGCCGGAAGGCGCCCCCCTTGGGCGCCCGGTCGGTGGTGCAGATCGCCTGACCGAAGTCGGGGCCGCCGTCCGGCGACAGCGCTGCGGCGGCGGCGTCGATGCCGGGGCCGACCCGCTCGAGGTCGATGCGGTCGCCGATCGTGCCGGTGCTGCTGACCGCGACCTCCTCGGGCAGCATGCCGAGCCGGGCCGCGGCCCGCCGCGCCATGGCGTCGGCGTCGTCGAGCCCGGGGGAGCCGGTCGCGGCGTTCGCCGAGCCGGCGTTGACCACGACGGCCCGGATGCGGGCGCGGTCGAGGTCGCGGTTGCGGAGGACCGGCGCCGACGGCAGGGCGTTGCGCGTGTCGACCAGGGCCGAGGCGACGGGGCGGTCGGCGGCCAGGATCCCGAGGTCGAGGGCGCCCGAGGCCTTCAGCCCGCAGGCCACACCGGCGGCCCGGAAGCCCGGCGCCGCCGTCACCGACCCCCCGGCGACCGGCTCCAGGCCCGCCGGCGCCCGCACCCAGTCGTCGCGCCCGACCGGCGGGAAGCGGCCCATCAGGGCGTCACCCGAGCAGCCCCTCGGTCTCGGGCCGGCCCGCCATGAGGTTGAGGTTCTGGAGCGCCTGGCCGGCGGCGCCCTTGCCCAGGTTGTCGAGGACCGCGAAGACCGTGACGCGGCCGCCGCGGGGGTCGACCATCGGGCAGACCTGGGCGTAATTGGTGCGCTGCACGGCCCGCATGCCCGGCGGGGCCTCGACGACCTCGACGAAGGGATGGTCGGCGTAGTGGGCGGCGTAGTGGTCGCGCAGGTCGTCGGGGTGCGGGGTCCCGTTCGCCAGGCGCGCGTAGCAGGTGGCCAGCAGGCCGCGGTCGACCGGCACCAGGTGGGGGGTGAAGGTGACCGGCTGCCCCAGCTCCTGCTCGATCTCGGGCGTGTGGCGGTGCGCGTAGACCTTGTAGGCGCTCACGTTGTCCGTGGCCCGCGAGTAGTGGACCGTCTCGGTGGGCGTGCGCCCGGCGCCGCTCACCCCGCTCTTGGCGTCGATGACCACGTCCTCCAGGCCGTCGGCCAGCGGCAGCAGCGCCAGGAGGCTCGCCTCCGGGAAGCAGCCCGGGTTTGCGACGACCCGGGCGCCGGCGATGCGGTCGCGGTAGCGCTCGGGCAGGCCGTAGACCGCCTCGGACAGCAGGTCGGGACGGGGGTGGTCGAAGCCGTAGACCGCCGGGTAGAGGGCCGGGTCGCGGAGGCGGTGGTCGGCCGAGACGTCGACGACCCGGGCCCCGCGGTCGACGAGGTCGGCGACCAGCGCAGCGGCCTCGGCGTGCGGGTAGCAGACCGCGACCAGGTCGCCGGCGTCGACCGCCTCGACGTCGGGGGGCTCGAGGCGCCGCTCGACCCGGTACTCCGGGGCGACCTCGACGAGCCGCATGCCCGCGTCGCCGCGGGCCGTGATGGCGCCGAGCTCGAAGGCCGGGTGGCGGTCCACCAGCTCGGCGAGCTGCGCCCCGGCGAAGCCGGCCGCGCCGAACACGTGCACCCGGGTCATGCGCGCAGCCGCCCCCCGGCGGCCTCGAGCGCCTCGCGGACGCGCGCGACGGCCGCCTCGATCTCCTCGTCGGTCAGCGTGCGCCCGGGGTCGGCCAGCTCCAGCCGCAGGGCCAGGCTCACGCTCCCCTCCTCCACCTGCTCCCCCGCGTAGCGGTCGAAGACGCGCACGCTGCGCACCAGGGGGGCCCCGGCCTCTCGGGCCGCCGCCACCAGGTCGGCCGAGCGGGTCCCCTCCGGCACCGCGACGGCGATGTCGCGGGTCGAGACCGGCACGGTCAGCAGATCCTCGTAGGCGGGCGGCTCGGAGGGGGCCGCGGCGAGCAGGGCGTCGAGGTCGAGGACGACCGCCGCGACGGGCGGCGTCACGTCGAACGCTCGCAGCACCACCGGGTGCACCTCGCCGACCCAGGCGACCGGCGTGTCGCCGGCGACCAGCCGCGCCTGCCGGACGGGGTGGAAGTAGGGCGCCGAGTTGGGCCGGCGCTCGGCGACGACGCCGGCCGCGCCGATGAGCGCGGTCGCCAGGCCGGTCGCGGCGTGCACGTCGGCCGGGTGCGGGGCGCTGCGCCAGCCCTGGCCGCCCACCCGGCCCCACTGCACGGCGGCGAGGAAGCTCCGCTCGTCGGCGAGCCCGTCCTCGCGGGGGCCGTAGGTGCGGCCGATCTCGAAGAGGCCGCCGTCCATGCGCTGGTGGTGCTGGTTGCGGGCGACCGAGCGGAGCAGCCCGGGGAGCATCGAGCGCCGCATGACGGCCATCTCGCCGCTCATCGGGTGGGCCAGGCGAACCACGTCGCGGCGCGCGTCCCCCGGCGCCAGGCGGAGCGCGTCGGCGTCGGCCTCGGGCACCAGGTGGTAGGTGACGGCCTCGGAGAGGCCGAGGTCGGCCGCCAGCCGCTCGAGGCGATGCTGGAGGGCCTGCGCCGGGCTCCGGCGGCCCCGCCCCACCACCCTCGGCATCTCCGCCGGGATGGCGTCGAGCCCGTGGATGCGCCCGACCTCCTCGATGAGGTCGATCTCGCGCGTGAGGTCGGCGGCGCGCTCGAAGGGCACGGTCGCGACCAGCTCGGCCTCCGTGGAGACGACCTCGCAGCCGAGCCGCGTGAGGATCGCCGCCGACTCCCCGGGGTCCACCTCGATGCCGAGCACCCGCGGCACGCGGGCGTGGCGCATGGTCACGGGCGGGCGCTCGGCCGAGGGCACGAGGGCGTCGAGCGTGCCCGGCACCATCCTCGCCCCGGCCAGCTCGACCAGCAGCCGGCTGGCCACCGCCATGGCGCGCGGCGGCAGCTCGCGCGGCAGGCCCTTCTCGAAGCGCGAGCTCGACTCCGTGCGCAGGCCGAGCCGGAGCGAGGTGTCGAGGGTGGTGGGCCCGTCGAAGGTGGCCGCCTCGAGCAGCACCGTGGTGGTGTCCTCGCCCACCTCGGCGAACTCTGCGCCGAAGATGCCGGCGACCACGGCGGGCCGCTCGGCGTCGCAGATGGCGAGCATCGACGAGTCGAGGACGCGCTCCTGGCCGTCGAGCGTGACGATCCGCTCGCCGTCGGCCGCGCGCCGGGCGACGACCCGCCGCCCGGCGAGGCGGTCGAGGTCGAAGGCGTGCAGCGGCTGACCGGTGAGCAGCATCGCGTAGTTGGTGATGTCGACGACGTTCCAGATCGCCCGCATCCCGGCCGCCTCGAGGCGGGCCCGCAGCCAGGCCGGTGACGGGCCGACGCGCACGTCGGTGAAGACCCGCGCCATGTAGCGGGGGCAGAGGTCGGGGTCGCGCACCTCGACGGCGGCGTGGTCCTCGACGCGCCCCGGGCCCCCGGCAGGCGGGTCGGACTCGTCGAGAGGCCGGAGCGGGGCCCCAGTGACCGCGTGGACCTCGCGGGCGACGCCGTAGACCGCGAGGCAGTCGGGGCGGTTCGAGGTGACCTCGAGCTCGAGCACGACCTCCGACAGCGGCAGGACCTCGGCCAGCGGCGTGCCTGCGGCGATGCCGTCCTCCAGCACGATGATCCCCGCGGCGTCGTCGCCGAGGCGCAGCTCGGTCTCGGACAGGATCATCCCGTTCGACTCCTCGCCGCGCAGGCGCGCCGCCTCGAGCGGCCGCTCGGCGCCGGGGAGCAGGGCTCCGGGGAGGGCGACGGCGACCGTCTGGCCCGAGGCCACGTTGGGCGCCCCGCACACGATCTGGCGCGGCTCGCCGTCGCCGAGGTCGACCAGGCAGACGCGGAGGCGGTCGGCGTTGGGGTGGGGCGAGGCCTCGAGCACCCGCCCCACCCGGAAGGCGCCCAGGTTGCCGTTGCCGGCCGGCACGCCGAGGCGGTGGACGGCCTCGACCATGGTCCCGCTGCGCGACAGGCGCTCGGCGAGCTCCTCAGGCGGCAGGCCCGGGTCGACGTGCTCGCGCAGCCACGACAGGGGCACCCTCATGGGCCCTCCTCGTCGTGCCCGCGCACTCGGCGGCGCGGCGACTCGTCGGGCCGGGTCATGCGAACTGCTCCAGGAAGCGCAGGTCGTTCTCGTGGAAGAGGCGCAGGTCGGGGACGCCGAAGCGGATCATCGCGATGCGGTCGAGGCCCCAGCCGAAGGCGAAGCCGGTGTAGCGCTCGGGGTCGATCCCGCACGCCGCCAGGACGTTGGGGTCGACCATGCCCGCGCCCGCCAGCTCCAGCCAGCCGGGCCTGCCGGCCTTGTCGGCGTACGAGACCTGGACGTCCACCGACGGCTCGGTGAAGGGGAAGAAGTGCGGCTGGAGGACGATCTCCCGGTCGGCGCCCAGCAACTCACGGGCGAAGTGCAGCATGGTGCCCTTGAGGTGGGCCATGGTGAGGCCCTCGTCCACCGCCAGGCCCTCCATCTGCTGGAACATCGGGCTGTGGGTGGCGTCCACGTCGTCGCGGCGGTAGACGAAGCCTGGGGCGACGAGGTAGATCGGCGGCGGCTGCTCCTGCATGGCGCGCACCTGCACCGGCGAGGTCTGGCTGCGAAGCAGGCGGTCCGGACGCCCCGCGAGGTAGAAGTTGTCGCTCGACGAGCGCGCCGGGTGGCCCTCGGGGGTGTTGAGGGCCGTGAAGTTGTGCCAGTCGGTCTCGACCTCCGGCCCGTCGGCGATGAAGTACCCCAGGGCGAGGAAGATGTCCTCCATCTCGCGACGGATCTGCGTGATGGGGTGCAGCGCCCCCCGCGGGTACGGGTCGCCCGGCAGCGTGACGTCGGTCGTGTCGCGCTCGAGGGCCGCGCCGAGCTCCTCGGCCTCGAGCTCCTCCTGACGCTCCGACAGGGCGGCCTCGACGGCCGCGCGGGCGGCGTTGGCGGCGCGCCCGACCGGGCCGCGCTCCTCCGGCGGCAGCGAGCCGATGCCGGCCAGGACGCCCGCGAGGCGGCTGCGCCGTCCGGTGTGCGCGACCCGCGCGGCCTCGAGCTCGGAGAGGCTCGCCGCCGCCCGGACCGCCTCGAGCGCGTCGCGCTCCATCTGGTCCAGATCCCCGGTGCTCATCGGCCGCCCAGGCTATCGGACCCGCCCGCGCCGGCCCCGCCCCCGGCCGCTCGCTGGCGGGCGGCCTCCGCGAGCAGGGCGGCGCCGGCCGCGGCGACGTTCAGCGACTCGGAGCCGGGCGCCTGGGGGATCGTCACGCGGACGACCGGGCGGCCCCCAGCGAGCTCCTCGAGCGCCCCGCCCAGCCCGGCGCGCTCGGCTCCCAGCGCGAGCACCATCGGCCGCGTCAGGTCGGCCTCCCACGGGGCGGCCCCGCCGCGCGGGACGGCGCCCACGACGTCGAAGCCGTCTCGCGTCCCAAGGTCCGCTGGGGCCACGCCCTCCAGCAGCGGCACGGCGAAGGTCGCCCCCATCGCTGCTCGCACCGCCCGGGGGTGGAACGCGTCGGCCGACCCCGGCCCCAGCGCGAGCCAGTCGGCGCCGAGGGCGGCCGCGGTGCGCACCAGGGTCCCGACGTTGCCGGGGTCGGCGACCCCCGCCAGATAGACGCCGAGCGACGGCGGGAAGGGCACGTCGCGGAAGCTGCGCACGGGCGGCTGGGGGAAGACGCCGATCGCGCGCGGGGGCGCCGCCAGCGTGCTCGCCCGGGCGAGCAGCGGGCCCGGCACGCGGTAGCGCTCGGCGAGCCCCTCGGTCGCGGCGAGGCGGGGGTCGTCGTCGGGCACCCGGTCGGCGTCCACGAGCAGGGCCACGGGCGTCACGCCGCGCGCGAGGGCGGCGTCGACGAGGTCCTCGCCCTCGGCCACGAGCAGGCGGCGCTCGCGGCGGACCTTCTTGGCCTGCAGCGCGGAAACCAGCCGCAGCGCGGGGTTCCGCGCCGAGCTGACGAGCCGCAGCCGGGAGGCGGGTGCCGCCGAGCGCCTACGCGCTCGCGGCGCGCTCTCGGGCCTCGCGGGCCCGGGCGCAGAGCGCGGCGAAGGCGGCCGGCTCATGGGTGGCGAGCTCCGCGAGGATCTTCCGGTCGAGCTCCACCTCGGCGAGCTTGAGGCCGTGGATGAGCTGCCCGTAGGTCAGGCCGTTCTCGCGCGCGCCCGCGTTGATGCGCGCGATCCAGAGGCGACGGAAGTCGCGCTTGCGGGCCCGCCGGTCGCGGTAGGCGTAGCGGAGGGAGCGCTGGACCTGCTCCTTGGCCCGCTTGTACGAGCTGTTCTTGGTGCCCCAGTAGCCGCTGGCCTGGTCGAGGACCTTGCGCCGCCTCTTGCGGGCGGCGATGGAAGACTTCGCGCGCGCCATGGACTACCGCTTCCCGAGCATGCGCTTGACGGCCGGGACGAACTCGGGGGCCAGCTCGGCCTCCTTGGAGAGGTGCCGGTGCTCCTTGCCGGACATCTTCTCGAGGTTATGGCGGACCCCGGCGCGCTGGTAGAGCACCTTGCCGCCGCCGGTCACCCGGAAGCGCTTCTTGGCGGCCTTCCTGGTCTTCATCTTGGGCATGGTCGATCCTCGGGGCTCTGCGGGCCAGCCGGACAGGTTAGACGACGCGGCGCGCGGGGGCTAGGTGGCGGGCGAGTCCGGCGCCGCGGCTGGTTGATCGGCGACCGTCCGCCCGGCCGCGGGCCGCTCGGCCGCCTCGCGGCGCGGGCGCCCGTTGCCCTCGCCGCCCTCCCCGGATGCGGGGTTCTTGACGGGCGCCAGCATCATCACCATGTTGCGCCCGTCGAGGTTGGGCCGGCTCTCGACGATGGCGAGGTCGCTCAGCTCCTCGGCGAGCCGCAGCAGGATCGCCTCCCCCCGCTCGGGATGCAGCAGCTCCCGGCCCCGGAACATGATGGTGATCTTCACCTTGTCGCGGTGGCGCAGGAACCGCTCGACGTGGCCCTTCTTGGTCGCGTAGTCGTGAGGGTCGATCTTGGGCCGGAACTTGATCTCCTTGATGGTGATCGTGCTCTGGTGGCGGCGCGCCTGCTTGGCCTTTTGCTCCTGCTCGTAGCGCCATTTGCCGTAGTCCATGATCCGGCACACGGGCGGGCGCGCATCGGGGGCGACCTCGACGAGGTCAAGGCCGGCCGCGGCGGCGATCTCCTGCGCCTCCGCGAGCCGGACGACGCCGCGGTTCTCGCCCTCCGCGTCGATCAGCCGCACGGACTCCGCCCGGATCGCCTCGTTGATCCGCGTCGACGGGCCGGCGGGCGGGCGTGTGTCGGGTCCGCGCCTAGGCGGCAAACAGCACCGTGGCGGGCCTCAGGCGCGTCCCCCGACGTGCGCGCAGGGGCGCGCTGCCGCGCGTCGGATCTCGATGATGGAAGAGGTCTGCGCCAATGGAAGGAGCCCGCCCTGGCGGCGGGTCGGAAGACAATAGCAAGGGTCCGCCGCGCGGTCGCCCCCGATCAGCCCCCTACCAGGCCGCCTCGTAGAGGCGCCGCAGCTCCTCGGCGGACGCGGCGGGCGGCGTGTTCGCCAGCTCAGGGCGCTCGGCCGCGGCTGCCGCGAGCGCCGGCAGATCCTCGCGCGACAGGCCCAGATCGCGCAACCGCGCGGCCCCTGCGCGCTGGGCGAGGCGGGCCGCGCCGGCGCCGATCGCCTCCAGTCCGGCCGCCCCGGGGAAGCGTTGCGCGAGCGCCCTGGCGGCGTGAGGCAGCATGGCCGCGTTCGCCGGGCCGTGCCCGACGCCGGCGTGTCGGGCGAGCGTCTGGGAGAGGACGTGGTGGAGCCCGTAGCCGGTCGAGTCCATCGCGTAGCCGGCCAGCAGGGCGCCGAGGGCGAGGGCGTCGCGGTCGGGCTCCGCCCCCTCGAAGCCCCCCATCAGCAGCTCGGCCGCCCGGCCGGCCGCCAGGGTGGCCACCGGGTTCGCCCGCGGGGTGAGGGGGGCCTCGGCGGCGTGCCCGAGGGCGTTGGCGGCGCTCGCGGCGAGGGAGGGCCCGGGCTGGGAGGCCGACAGGGCCGGGTCGTTGACGACGACGGCCGGGCGCACGCGCGCCGCGCCCTCGGCGCCGATCGGCAGCCGGTGGGTCGCCGTCATCTCCGCGGCCGACAGGGTCGTGGGCACGGCGGCCACCCGCCGCGGCGGGTCGGCGGCGGCGAGCGCCTTGGCGACGTCGATGACGCGCCCGCCGCCGAGGGCGACCAGCAGCGGCCCCCGCACCGCGCCGCGCAGGCCGGCCGAGACCTCGTCGACGCGCCCGGGCGGGACCTCGTGGACGGCGGCGGCGCCGGTTGCGATGAGCGGGGCGGCCGCGGCGGCGCGCGCCGTGGTCAGGAGGACGTAGGGCTCGCCGCCGATCAGGTCGGGCGCCGAGGCGAGCGCCCCGCGCCCGAAGCGCACCACCCGCTCGCCATCGCGCCACGTGAAGGGCGCGACGCTCACACGGCGGGCGTCACCACGTACTGGCGCAGGTGGAGGTCACGGTAGGTCACGGGGCCGCGCGGGCCGGGGACGTGGTCGACGTTGATGCCGGTCTCCGGCGCGGCGAGGAGCTCGAAGCCGTCGAGCAGCCGCGTCGTGGCGTTCCAGAACGCCCCGGTGCCGCCGTAGGCCGCCAGGAAGGCCCCCGCAACGGCCGGGTCCTCGGTGACGATGGCCGCCGCGATGCCGGACGTCTCCTCGTTGGCGATCCGTGCGGCGTCGAGGGCGTCCTCCGCCGGAGCGATCGTCACGGTGGCCTCGCGGCCGTCGTCGAGGGCCCACTCGTGGCCGAGCGGGTGGTCGTGGGGCGGCAGCGACGCGACGAGGCCCAGCGACTCCAGCCGAGCGACGACGGCCGGCAGCAGCTCCTCCCAGAGGGGCCTGGCGATCAGCAGCAGGTTGAGCCGGTTGCAGACGCCCAGGCGGTCGAGGCTGCGCTCGACCAGCGCGAGGGCGCGCTCGCGGTCGGCGGCGGCGTCGACGAACAGGACCCCGCCCCCATCGGCGTGGGCCAGCGTCCGCACGCCGTGGGCGGCCCCCTCGGCCGCGAGCGCGGCGGTGGTCTCGCCGCTGCCTCGCAGGATCACGAGCGGGATGACCCGCGGCAGGGACACGAGCGCCCGCGCCGCCTCGCGCTCGGCCGACCGGATCAGCTGGACCACTCCGGGATCGAGGCCCGCGGCGCCCAACGCCGGCCCGATGACCTCGTCGACCAGGGCGGCGGCCGAGCCGAGGGCGGCGGCGCCGGTGCGCAGCACGCCGGCGTTCCTCGACTTGACCAGCTGCGACGCGACGTCGACCGTGACGTTGGGGCGGGCCTCGTAGTTGGCGCCGATGACGCCGACCGGGCGGCGGCGCTCCTCGACCACGAGCCCGTCGCCGAGCGGCCGCGAGCCGGCCAGCGGCTCGATGTCGGGCAGCGCGGACAGCGTCTCGATCTGCCCGGCCATGCGGCGGAGGCGCCCGTCGTCCAGCCGGAGCCGGTCGAGGAGGGCGTCCCCCAGGGCCGCCCGTCCCCGCTCCACGTCGCGCGCGTTCGCCGACAGCACGGGGTCGGCGCGGTCCAGCAGCAGTCGGGCCATCCCGGCCAGCGCCTCGGCCACCGCCGCGGCCGACGCCGCGGCGAGGCCGGGATGAGCGGCGCGGGCCGTCCGGCCCGCCGCCGCGACGGCGTCGATCGCGCCGTCAGCCACGGGCGGGCCCGCACCGACCGGGGGCAGCCGGCACTGCCCCTCTCCTCACGCCGCCCCCGACCGTTCGCCGGGTGCGTGGAGCACGGCGCGCCGGGGGACGCGCGCCGCGGCCGCCGCTTGGTCCGGGCGGCTCAGCTCCCGGCGACCCTCTGCTTCAGGACGGCGCCCGGGGTGAAGCGGGGCACGCGCCGCGCGGGGATCTGGACCTTCTTGGACGGGTCCTGGGGGTTGACCCCGGTCCGGGCCGCGCGCTGCGAGACGGAGAACTTGCCAAAGCCTGCGAAGGCCACGTCGTCGCCTCTCGCGAGGGCGTCCTCGATCTCCTTGAGAACCGCCCCCACGACCCTCCCCGCCTCCGCACTGCTCAACTCGGCGGTGTCGGCGATCTTGCTGACGAATTCGGTCTTGTTCACAGGGACCCCCCTGGCGTCGATTGGTGCGGCAGTGGCCCGCGCGGGTCAACCTACCAGCGACCGCGGACGAAATCCCCGTCGCGGTGCGGCTTCTCGCACGCCGGCCGACCCTCATCGCATACCCAGGAGGCGCGAAGGGAAACCCTCCGCCGGGGCCTGCGGCCGCCCCGAAGGCGGCCGCGAGCGGGGAGAAAGCGACCTCGCGGTCGCCGCGCCACACCCCCCTCTGAGAGGCTCTGCGGCCGTGCAGCCGGACCTCTCGACGCTCGTCATCATCGCCGTCGTCGCGGTCCTGGCCCCGATCATCGCCGACATCCCGCGCAGGGCACGGGTCGCCACGGTGGTCGTGGAGATCCTGCTCGGCATCATCATCGGCCCGGAGGTGCTCGACCTCGCCGAGCCGGACGAGTTCGTCGACTTCCTGGCGAACCTCGGGCTGGCGGCGCTCTTCTTCCTCGCCGGGCGCGAGGTGGACCTGCGGCGCATCGCGGGCGCGCCGCTGCGCCTGGCCGGGGCCGGATGGCTCATCGGGCTCGTCCTGGGCGTGGCCATCGGCTTCGGGCTCGAGGCCGCCGGGGTGGTCTCCGACCCCGAGATCGTCGGCATCGCCCTGGCGACGACCGCCCTCGGGGTGCTCGTGCCGATCCTGCGCGACGCGGGGCTGACCGCGACCCGCTTCGGCACGATCGTCTTCGCGATCGGGGCGATCGGCGAGATCGGCCCCATCGTCATCCTGTCGGTGTTCCTCGCGACCGACAACGACGTGGCGAGCGCGGTCCTCCTGTTCGTCTTCGCCGCCGTCGCGGTCGCGACGGCGCTGAGCGCCGTCCACATCCATCCCCGCCGGGTCTCCCGGCTGGTCTCCGAGACCATGCACGCCAGCGGCCAGCTCGCCGTGCGCATCTGCATGCTGCTCCTCCTCGCCCTGGTCTACCTGGCGGTGGAGCTGGGGCAGGACCTGATCCTGGGCGCGTTCGCGGCGGGCCTCGTGCTCGGGTACGTCACGCGCGACGCCCCGGCCCTCAACGAGCTCTGGCCCAAGCTCGACGCGATCGGCTACGGCCTGCTGATCCCCTTCTTCTTCATCCGCACGGGCATGACCTTCGACCTCGACGGCCTCCTCGAGAGCCCGTCGTCCCTCGCCGAGCTCCCGCTCTTCCTGGCGCTCTTCCTGGTGGTGCGCGGCCTGCCGAGCGTGCTCGCCCGGCACGAGGTCCCGCCCGGCACGCTGGCCCCGCTCGCCCTGCTGTCGGCCTCGGCGCTGCCCCTCGTGGTGGCGATCACGGAGGTCGGCGTCAGCACGGGGCGGCTGGCGAGCGACACCGCCGCCTCAATGGTGGGGGCGGCGATGCTGTCGGTGCTGATCTTCCCCGCGCTGGCCCTGGTCCTCCTGCGGCGCTCCGGCGTCGAGGGGCCGGCGAAGGCCGACGAGGCCGCGGCGGCGGGCGGACCCGGGCCGAGCCCTCCGGCGTAGCCTGGGGTCATGGAGCGGCGGCGGCTTGGACGCGACGGCCCCCTCGTCGGCCCGATCGCGTTCGGGGCGATGAGCTTCGCCGGCTACTACGGCGGGGCCGACGACGCGGAGGGCGCGCGCGCGATCAACCGCGCGCTCGACCTGGGGATCACGTTGATCGACACCGCCGAGTCCTACGGCGAGGGCGAGAACGAGCGGCTCGTGGGGCGCGCGATCGCGGGCCGGCGCCACGACGTCGTCCTCGCCACCAAGGCGAGCCGCGGCGAGCCGGGCTACCTGCGTCGCGCCATCGACGCCAGCTTGGAGAGGCTCGGCGTCGACCACGTCGACGTGTACTACCTGCACCGGGTCGACGCGGAGGTGCCGATCGAGGAGTCGGTCGGCGCGATGGCCGACCTGGTCGCCGCGGGGAAGGTCCGTCACCTCGGGGTCTCCGAGCCCGCGGCCGAGACGCTGCGCCGCGCGCACGCGGTGCATCCGATCGCCGCCGTGCAGAGCGAGTACTCGCTCCTGCAGCGCGAGCCCGAGCGCGACGTCCTGCCCGTGGCGCGCGAGCTCGGGATCGCCTACGTCGCCTACAGCCCGCTCTCGCGCGGCCTCCTGACCGGCCGCTTTCGCCGGCCGGACGACCTCGCCCCAGACGACTGGCGCCGCGAGGTGCCCCGCTTCCAGCGCGGCAACTTCGAGCGGAACCTGGAGGTCGTGGGGCGGCTGGGCGCGATCGCCTCGGCCAAGGGGGTCACGCTGCCCGCGCTCGCCCTCGCCTGGCTGCTCGCCCAAGGCGACGACATCGTCCCGCTCACCGGCAGCAGCCGCGCCGACCACGTCGAGCGGAGCCTGGACGCGCTCCAGGTCGAGCTCACGGCCGACGACCTGGCCGCCATCGACGCCGCGGCGCCGGTCGGCGCGGCCGCCGGCGACCGCTACCCCCCGTCGTACATGGCCAGCCTCGGCCGCTGAGGTCGTGGAGCACCGCGGCCGCCCGTGCGTGCACCCGGAGGGCCGGGCGGAGTGGCGCGACTGGCTCGCCGAGCACCACGCCACCAGCGACGGCGTCTGGCTCGTGTCGTGGAAGGCCGCGACCGGCCGGCCGCGCCTCCCCTACGAGGAGGCGGTGGAGGAGGCGCTGTGCGTGGGCTGGATCGACAGCCTCGCGAACACGCTCGACGACGAGCGCAGCCTGCAGCTGATGACGCCGCGCAAGCGCGGGAGCGGCTGGTCCCGGCGCAACAAGGAGCGGGTGCAGCGGTTGACGGCGGCCGGGCTCATGCGGCCCGCGGGCCTCGCCGCCGTCGAGGCCGCGAGGGCGGACGGCTCGTGGAGCCTCTTCGACGCAGTGGAGGACCTGATCGAGCCCGACGAGCTGCGAGCGGGGCTGGAGGAGCGGCCGGGGGCGCGCGAGCGCTGGGACCGGTTCAGCCCCTCCTCGCGCAAGGCCGCCCTGCAGTGGATCGCCACGGCAAAGCGCCCCGAGACGCGCGCCAGGCGGATCGCTGAGACGGTCCGCCTGGCCGCCGAGGGCAGGAGGCCGATCGGCTGAGCGGAGGCCCTCCGCCGCTCAGGGCGAGTCGATCCCGAGCACCTCGCGCAGCTTGGCGAGCATGGCCGTCTCGCCCTCGCTGACGCGGGTCGCGCCGATGCCGAGGAAGCCGCCCTCCTTGGCCGCCTCCGCGCTGGCCTGAGCGGCCTGGAGGATCCACTCCCGGAAGGCCGCCGCCTCCTCGGGGGTCGCCTTCGCGTCGAGGATCTCGTTCACGCGGCGCAGCTCATCGACGACCTGCTCGCGCACCGTCGCGGCCTTGAGGTCAAGCTCCTTCATGACGTTGTGACGCTGCTGCTGCTGGGCGAGGGCGTCCTGCGAGACGGCGACGAGCAACTCGTCGTCGGTCGGCGGGGCGCCGGCCGCCTTCATCGCCGCCACGCTCTCCTTCGTCAGCTCGATCGGCCCGCCGGGGTCGGCGAGCGAGATGGCGAACCCCGCCACCGTCGGCGCGCGACGCAGGGCGGCCCACTCGTCCTCGGTGTAGTCGGCCTTCGTGGTCATGTCTCCCCCTGAGGTGTGGTCCGGTCCTGATCGGCGGGCTGCGGCACGTGGTCGGCGTCGAGGTCGCACGCCGCCACGACGCGCGAGGCGTGGACGTACGCGCCCGGAGCACGGCCCCGCTTGATCGGCTCCCCGCAGACCGCGCAGCGGAGCGTCATCGCGCCCTCCCGCCGCCTCGCGGCGCCCTTCGTCATCCTCGCCCCTCGCCGTGGCCGTCGTCCGGGCGACGGTATCAGCGCCGAGGCCTGGGCGGCTCGCCGGTCAGCCTGCGTCGACGGCCCCGGGCCCACGCGAGCGCCGAGCTCCCGGCGCCGTGGACGCAGAGGATCGGCGTGCCGCGGCCGCGCCCCTCGTAGTGGAGGCGGACCCCGTTCACCGAGCGCGCGCCCGAGTCGCTGCTCATCCCCGCCTCCTCTGCGGAAGCGACGCGCGGCGCGCCCGGGAGGGGGGCGTCCCCGCACCTCCTCCCGCGTCACGCCAGTGGACCCGGCCGGCACTGCCCCGGCGTCCGAAAGCGTTCCCACATCAGCTTCTCCGAGCGCAGTCGGCGGTGAGGATCTCGCGGGGGGCGTCACCGTCGACCAACCGCTCCCCCGCCAGGCACTCCTGTCATCTCGCCCGACGGCCGAGTGCCGTTGCCGCCGGGCCAGGGCCGCTGGCTGACACCGGTGATCCCCCTCACGACCCGAAGGGGGGCCGATGGCTCTCAGTGCTGCTGTTTAGGCAGCGAGAGCGAGCTTGGGAGAGTTCTCCGCAGCTCCATTGGTTCCCGGTTGTTGACGCGGTCCTCCGGGTCCGCGGCTCGCTTACCGATGCGGTACCGCTCCGTCGAAACTGGATCGGGCCCGTACTCACCGCGAGGCTAGCACCCCTCAGGGCTACTATCAGCCGATGCGAGCGCTGCTCATGAGGACCTGCCTCGCCGACGCCGTGGCGCCCTCGGTGGCCCGCGCGGCGCGCGCGGTGCTCGAGCGGGCCGGCGTGGAGGTGGTGGTCCCGCGGCGACAGACCTGCTGCGGGCAGCCGGCCTGGAGCGCCGGCCACCCCGACCAGGCGCGCCCCGTCGCGCGGCGGGCGCTGCGGGCCTTCCGGGGCGACGATCCGGTGGTCGTGCCGTCGGGGTCGTGCGCGGCGATGGTGCGCCACGGCTACCCCGAGCTGTTCGCGGGGCGCCCCGAGGAGGGCGAGGCCCGCGGCATGGCCGAGCGGACCGTCGAGCTCTCGCAGTTCATCGCCCGCGAGGGCCTTGCCGTCGCGCCGCCCGCCCCGGCCGCCCGCTCGGTGACCTACCACGACTCCTGCCACATGCTGCGGATCCTCGGGGAGCGCGCCAGCGGACGGGCCGCGCTGGGCCAGGTCGACGGCCTGGAGCTTCGCGAGATGGAGGCCACCGAGGTGTGCTGCGGCTTCGGCGGCACCTTCAGCGTCAACTTCCCGGAGGTCTCGGGCCGGCTCGGGGAGGAGAAGGCCCGCAACGCCGCGGCGACGGGGGCGGACGAGCTCGTGGCCTGCGACCTGTCGTGCCTCCTGCACATCGCCGGGCGTGCCCGCCGCACCGGGATCCCGCTGCGGGTGCGGCACGTGGCCGAGGTCCTGGCCGGGTGAGCGGCGCGCCCCCCGGCCGCCCGGTCGCCTACCCCGACGCCGACGAGCCGCTCCGCGAGCGCACCCGGGAGGCGCTCGCCGACCCGGAGCTGACCGGCAACCTGCGCGCCGCGGCCGCCAGCTGGGCGGCGGGCCGCGAGCGCATGGTGCGCGAGAAGGGCTTCGCCGAGATGCGGACCCGGGCGCGCGAGATCCGCCGCGGCAACATCCGCGATCTGCCGGCGCTCCTCGACCGCCTGGAGGAGCGGGTGACCGCGGCCGGCGGGGTCGTCGCCCGCGCCGGCGACGCGGCGGCCGCCTGCCGCTACATCACCGACCTGGCGGCCGAGCGGGGCGCCCGCCTGGTGGCCAAGTCGAAGTCCATGGCGACCGAGGAGATCAAGCTCAACGAGGCGCTCGAGGAGGCCGGCCTCCGCGTCGTCGAGACCGACCTCGGCGAGTGGATCATCCAGCTCGCCGGCCAGCACCCGAGCCACATCGTGGCCCCGGCCGTGCACCTCAACAAGGACCAGGTGCGCGAGCTGTTCATGGCCGAGAGCGGCGAGGAGCTGCCGACGGGGCGCGAGGCGCTGGTCGCCCACGCAAGGCGCCGCCTGCGCGAGGTCTTCGCGGCCGCCGACATCGGCGTGTCGGGCGTGAACTTCGCCGTCGCCGAGACCGGCACGGTCTGCGTGGTGGAGAACGAGGGCAACGGCCGCCTGGTGACGGCGCTGCCGCGCGTCCACGTCGCCGTCATGGGCATGGAGCGCGTCGTCGCCGACTGGGACGAGGCCGCCCATATCCTCCAGACGCTGCCGATGGCGGCCATCGGCGACGACGCGGCGGGCTACGTGAACCTCATCACCGGGCCGCGCCGTCCCGACGAGGCCGACGGGCCCGAGGAGCTGCACCTGGTCATCCTCGACGGGGGCCGCTCGGCCCTGCGCGGCACCGACGTCGAGGAGGTGCTCGACTGCATCCGCTGCGGCGCCTGCCTCTACTCGTGCCCGATGTGGCGCAGCGTCGGCGGCCAGGCCTACGGCTCGCCCTACTCGGGTCCGATCGGCGCCGTGCTGACGCCGCTGCTCGAGGGCATGAGGGGCGAGCGCTCGAGCGAGCTGCCGTTCCTGTCGTCGATCTGCGGCGCCTGCCACGAGGCCTGCCCGGTCGGGATCCCGCTGCACGACCTGCTGGTGAGGGTGCGCGGCAGGGCGCGGACGCCCGCCCACCTGCGCGACCGGCTGCGCTTCCGGCTCTGGAGCCGGGCCTGGAGCACGTCGCTCGGCTACGGCGCGAGCCGCCTGGGGGCGCGGCTGGGCCTTCGCCTCCTCGGCCGGCGCGGCTGGGTGCGCCGCCTGCCGGGCCCGGGTGGCGACTGGACCGATCAGCGCGACCTCCCCTCGCGGTGGCCGCCCAGGTGACCGCCCTCGGCGAGGAGATCGTCGCCGCGATCGGCCGCCGGCGCGCGACCGGGGCGGTCGTGAGCGCCGAGCAGGCGGCCCGGGCCGCGGCCGCGGCCGCCGACGAGTGGGGCGTCGAGCGGGCGCTGCTCGCCGACGACCCGGTGCTCGCGGAGCTCGGGGTCGGCGACGCGCTCGGGGCCGACGGGCGCGAGGTGCTGCGCTGGCCCGAGGGGCGGGGAGCCGGCTGGCGCGAGCTGCTCGGCCTGGAGGGCCCCGAGCTCACCCTCGGGGTGACGGTCCCCGTGCTCGGCGTGGCCGAGCGCGGGACGCTGGTCCTCGAGACCGGCCCCGCGCACGGGCGCTCGATCGACGTCGTGAGCATGTACCACCTGGCCGTCCTGCCGGCGTCGCGCATCCGCGCGACCCTCGCCGAGGCCCTGACCGAGGCCTACGCCGGCGGGAGGGCGCCGTCGGCGATCTCCCTCGTCTCCGCGCCCAGCCGCACCTCCGACATCGAGAAGATCTCGACCCTCGGCGCCCACGGCGCGAAGGGCCTGCACGTGATCGTGGTGGAGGACCGCTAGCCCCTCGCGAGCCCCTCGCGAGCCCCTCGACCGGCCAGGTGACAGGGCGCGCACCGGGTGTGACACTCGCGCCGCGGTGTCGTCCCCGGGGGGGTCGGCGTGACGGGAGGCAGGAGGTGGTTCCGGCTCGCGGCCGCGGCGGCCGTGGCGGGCGTCGCGACCCTCGCCTCGGGGTGCGCGGTGGTGAGCGGCTTCGGGCTCATCGGCCAGGTGGGGGTGATCGGCGACGTCGAGGCGCCCTTCACCATCTGCGCCTCGGGATCGACCAACTGCCCGAACGGCCTTTCCGGCCTCGTCGCCGGCACCGGCTCGGGGCAGCTCTTGGTCGGCCTGCGGGCGAAGGCCGACGTCGCCTTCCCGGCGACGCTCACGTCGGTCTCCCCGGCGGTGACGTTCACGGCCAGCCCGACCTACACCGCCGAGCTGCAGCGGCTGTCGCCGGCGCCCGCGGGCAGCCACTGGGCGGGGTACATCTCGCCGACCCTGAACTACACCGCCGGGAGCGGCCCCCAAACCGTCTCCCCGAGAATCGTCCTCTCGCTGCGCCGGGGCGCCGACGGCAGCCCCTTCAAGGGGCCGGTCCAGGTCGAGATCCTCGTCGGCTCGCGGCTCGTGACGCCGAGCGCGCCGGACACGCGCCCCGTGACGTGCGGCGGGTCCCTCTCGGGGGGCAACGAAGACAGCACGACCATCTGCCACGACGGCTCCGGCGGGTTCGGAACCTCAACCCGCGACTTCGGCGTCCTGGCCGCGGCCGCCCGCACCGCGGTCCAGGGCGAGCTGGCGACCTTCACGTTCCCCCTCCGATACGCGGGCCCCGCGTCGCCCCAGGCCGATTTCGCGCTCACGGCGAGCTCCACGCTTCACGGCGCCCTCTTCGCCGTGACGCCCGACACCTACCTCCCGCCGGCCGACGGCAGCAGTGAGGCGCGCGTCGCCGTCGGCCTCCCCGACGGCGCCCGGCCCGGCGCCTACAAGGTCACGCTCACCGCCCGCCTCGGCAACGGCCAGACGCGCTCGGCGACGGGGGACCTGACCGTGCGCGCGGCGCCGCGGGCGGCGGCAGCGGGAGGGGCGGCCGGCGGCGCAGGGCCGGTCACACGGCTGAAGCTGACCGTCATCCTGCCGCGACACCTGTCGGCGAGGCTCGCCCGCCGGAGGGGCATCGTGATCCTGATTGGCGCCACCAAGGCGGGCCCCGCCCGGGTGCAGCTCTTCCAGGGCCGGGTCAAGAAGCCGAAGGCCTCCAAGCGGGTGCGGCTGCGCGTCCCCGGGCCGATCAAGGTCGTCCTTCGGAGCGCCAAGCTGCGGAAG
Organism: Miltoncostaeaceae bacterium; assembly: GCA_036257075.1. Taxonomy (GTDB): domain Bacteria; phylum Actinomycetota; class Thermoleophilia; order Miltoncostaeales; family Miltoncostaeaceae; genus DATAGF01. The sequence goes on along the minus strand of DATAGF010000168.1, from coordinate 31 downwards.
GGCCGCTACCGGGTCGTGATCCTCGCCGAAG
>DATAGF010000167.1:0-1709 GCA_036257075.1 Miltoncostaeaceae bacterium | reverse complement strand
GCGGACCGTGCTCCAGTACTGGCTCTTCTACTACGACAACGTCTACCGCTACCCGTTCCTCCCCCCGGGCACGATCTGGCAGTCGCACGAGGGCGACTGGGAGGTCGTGAACGTGGTCCTCTCCGCGGCCGGTGAGCCGCTCCTCGTGGGCCTGAGCCAGCACTGCTCCGGCGAGACCCGGTCGTGGGCGGCGACGCCGCGGCGGAGGGGCCACCCCGTCGTCTACGTGGCCCTCGGCTCGCACGCGAACTACTTCGCGCCCGGGGTACACCAGGTCGAGCGCGGGTGCCTCCCCGCCGAGGTGATCGCCGGCTTCCAGCGGGCCGGCCTGCCCCTGCCGGCCGACGTCGCCGCGGCCGGACCCGCCGCAGGGCCCGCGGCCCTCGGCCTGCCCGAGACGGCGGCCGTCGAGCGGGTCGGGCGCGCCCGGCCGGGCTGGATCCGCTTCCCCGGCGTCTGGGGAGAGCTCGAGTACTGGGGCGCGCCCCCTCCGATCGGCACGGTCCCGGTGGGATCGTCGCCCGTCGGGCCGGCGTTCCACGCGGCCTGGCGGCGCCCGCTCGCGACGCTCGCGAGCTGGCGCGCCGCCCGTCCCTTCTCAGGTTGAGCTACCCCGGCCCGGGCGTGACCGGCGCCGGGGCCGGGACGGACGTCCGGCCGTCGCGCGCCACCGCGTCGAGGTGGCCCGCCAGGCGGGCGGCCAGCTCGGCGGCGTCTGCGCGGGCGCCGTCGATGAGGGTCGACTTGCGCCGGCGCAGGAACGGCATGCCCATGAGGTAGAGGCCCGGGAAGCGGGTCACCCCGCCGTCGTGGATCAGCCGGCCGCGGGGGTTGAGCACCGGGAGCTCGAGCCAGGCGAGCTCCGGGCGGTAGCCGGTGGCCCAGAGGATCGTGCGGATCTCGCCGCTGCGCAGGTCGAGCTCGAGTTGCGGGGGCGAGGGCACCGCGGTCGGCGGGAGCCGCTCGGGCGGCTCGGGGACGTCGAGCCCCGACTCGGCGGCCCAGGCGTCGAGGGTGTCGAGCAGCCGTGCGAGCTTGAGGTCGGCCAGCGCGCAGACGTTCGGCAGCGATCCCGAGAACAGCGCCCGCCCCTCGCGGATGGCGCTCAGCCGGCCGACGAGCCGCGCCCCCCGGGCGGTCAGGGCGTTGAGGTCGAGGGCATCGGCGCCGGGGGTGCCGGCCAGCTGCATCGATGGCAGGCTGCGCGCCCGGACCAGGTCGTCCATCTGGTCGTAGCGCTCGTCGAGGACGCCCGCCGCCTCCATCCACCAGAGGATGTCCGCCCCCCGGTAGCGGCGGGGGAGCCGGACCTGCTCGCCGGTCGCGACCGTGACCTCTCGCCCGCTCCGCAGCAGCTCGTCGGCGATCTGCACGCCGCTCGACGAGGCGCCGACGATCAGGACGCCGCCATCGGGCAGCCCCTCGGGGTTGCGGTAGTCGGCCGCCGTCACGGAGGCGATCCCCGGCGGGACGGCCTCCCGCACCGGCGGCACCGATGCGACGTTGCAGGCGCCCGAGGCCACGACGACGGCGTCGGCCGACCAGCTCCCGTCCTCGGCCTCGACGGCGTAGCCGCCGCCGGCCGGGCGCACCGACGTCACCGTCGTGCCCGTGCGGACCGGCGCGCCGCCGTCCGCCGCGTAGGCCTCGACGAGGTCGGCCACCTCGCCGGCGGTCATGTACCCGTCCGGGTCGGGGCCCTCGTAGGC
>DATAGF010000166.1:0-12803 GCA_036257075.1 Miltoncostaeaceae bacterium | reverse complement strand
GAACACCTGGTAGCGCTTGCGCAGGGCGAGCATGCGGCGCATCCACCACAAGAGCGAGCCGCGGTTCTTGGCCTGGGTCTCGACGTTGACCGTCTCGTAGTGGAACTCGGGGTCGATGATCGGCGGCAGGTAGAGCCGCTGGGGGTTGGCGCGCGAGAAGCCGGCGTTGCGGTCGCCGCTCCACTGCATGGGCGTGCGGACCCCGTCGCGGTCGCCCAGGTAGATGTTGTCGCCCATCCCGATCTCGTCGCCGTAGTAGATGACCGGCGTGCCGGGGAGCGACAGCAGCAGGCCGTTCATGAGCTCGATCTTGGCCCGGTCGTTGCCGAGCAGCGGCGCGAGGCGCCGGCGGATGCCGAGGTTGATGCGGGCCTCGCGCTCGTGGGCGTAGACCCGGTACATGTAGTCGCGCTCCTCGTCGGTCACCATCTCGAGCGTCAGCTCGTCGTGGTTGCGCAGGAAGAGCGCCCACTGGCAGCCCTCCGGGATCTCCGGCGTCTGCTGGAGGATGTCGATGATCGGGAAGCGGTCCTCCATCTGGATCGCCATGAACAGGCGCGGCATCAGCGGGAAGTGGAAGGCCATGTGGCACTCGGCGCCGTCGCCGAAGTACTCGGCCGCGTCCTCGGGCCACTGGTTGGCCTCGGCGAGCAGCAACCGGTTGGGGAAGCGCTCGTCCACGTGGCGGCGCAGGTCGCGCAGGAAGGCGTGGGTCTCGGGGAGGTTCTCGCAGCTCGTCCGGGGGCGCTCGTAGAGGTAGGGCACGGCGTCCAGGCGCAGGCCGTCGACGCCCAGCCGGAACCAGTGGTCGACCATCGAGAACAGGGCCCGCCGCACGTCCGGGCTGTCGAAGTTGAGGTCCGGCTGGTGCGAGTAGAAGCGGTGCCAGTAGTACTGGCCGGCCACCGGGTCCCACGACCAGTTCGACGACTCGAAGTCGGAGAAGATGATCCGGGCGTCGCGGTAGCGCTCGGGCGTGTCGCTCCAGACGTAGAAGTTGCGCCAGCGGCTCCCGGGCGGGGAGCGGCGCGCGCGCTGGAACCAGGGATGCTGGTCGGAGGTGTGGTTCAGCACCAGCTCGGTGATGACCCGCAGCCCGCGCTCGTGAGCCTTGCGGATGAGGAGCCCGACGTCGCGCATGCTCCCGTAGCTGGGGTTGACGGAGCGGTAGTCGGCGATGTCGTAGCCGTCGTCGCGCAGCGGCGACGGGTAGAACGGCAGCAGCCAGATCGCGGTCACGCCGAGGTCGTGCAGGTAGTCGAGCTTGGAGATCAGCCCGCGGAGGTCGCCGATGCCGTCCTCGTTGGCGTCGCTGAACGAGCGGACGTGCAGCTCGTACACGACGGCGTCGCGGTACCAGTCGGGGGCGTCGTCCAGGCCGTGGGGGAGATCGCCCGAAGTCACCGCGCCGATGGTACGCAGTCGGCCCGGCACGGGCGAGGCGAGGCAGGGCGCGGCGACGCGGCGACCGCCCGGGTTGCGCGGCCGACGGCAAGAGCGGGCATCATTGTGGGATGGAGGAGCTGCAGCGCACCTACCGCGGCTCGGCCGCGCGCCCCGAGGAGGAGCTCGACCGGCGCGGCCCCGAGCGCGCGATCGTGATCGCCTCCGTGCCGGGCGACGCCGAGGAGGGCGACCGCCTGGCCGAGTTCGGCGAGCTGCTGCGCACGGCGGGCGCCGAGGTGCTCGAGACCCTGGTGCAGCGCCGCGAGCACCCCGTGCCGCGCACCTACCTCGGCCGGGGACGGCTCGAGGAGCTGAAGGCCGCGGTCGAGCGCCACAATCCCGACCTGGTCGCCGCCGAGGGGCCCCTCAGCGCGGGCCAGCAGCGCTCGCTCGAGGACCGGCTCAAGACGCGCGTCGTGGACCGCACGGCCGTGATCCTCGACATCTTCGCCCAGCACGCGCGGTCGGCGGAGGGCAAGCTCCAGGTCGAGCTCGCCCAGCTCGAGTACTCCTACGCCCGTCAGGAGGGGCTCTGGCAGCACCTCGAGCGCCTCGGCGGCGGCGTCGGCACGAGGGGCCCCGGCGAGACCCAGCTCGAGTCCGACCGGCGCCTCCTGCGGACCCGCATGGCCAACCTGCGCCGGCGCCTGCGCGACGTCGCCCGCTCGCGCGAGACCCAGCGAGAGCGCCGGGTCGCCGCGGCCCTGCCGCGCATCGCCCTGGCCGGGTACACCAACGCCGGCAAGTCGAGCCTCATGAACGCCCTCACCGGCGCCGGCGTCAGCGCCGACGAGGCCCTCTTCGAGACGCTCGACCCCACGACCCGGCGCGTCGAGGCCGACGGCCACGAGCTGCTCCTGTCGGACACCGTCGGGTTCATCCGCAACCTCCCCCACCAGCTCGTGACCGCCTTCTCGGCAACGCTCGAGGAGGTGCGCGGCGCCGATCTGATCCTGCACGTCGCCGACGCCGCCGAGCCGGAGGCCCGCCGGGCCGCCCAGGCGCGGGCGGTCGCCGAGGTGCTGGACGAGATCGGCGCGTCCGAGGTGCCCCGCCTGCTCGTGCTGAACAAGATCGACCTCGTCACCGGCGACGCGCGCGCGGCCCTGGCCAACCGCCAGCCCGAGGCCGTCAGGGTCTCGGCCGCCACCGGCGAGGGCCTGGACGAGCTGCGGAGCCGTCTCGCCGACGCCGCTCGCGCGCGCCTCACGCCCGTTGAGCTCACCATCCCCTACTCCCAGTCCGGGCTGATCTCCGCCGTCTACTCCGACGGGCGCGAGATCGAGCAGGAGCCCACGGCCGAGGGCACCCGCGTCCGCGCCCTGATGCCGCCCGCCTCGGCGGCCCGGCTGCGCGCCGTGTTGAACGGATCCGTCTGAGGCTCGCGGGGGCTTGATCTTTCCGGCGCCCGCCCCGCAGGCGGTGCGCCGGTCTGCCGGAGGGCCCGGCCAGGGCCCGGAGGCGCGCATGCCGGCCCGCAAGAGGCCGGCATCCGCTCTGGGGGCCTAGACGATGCGGACCGGGCTCCCGACCTCGATCTGGTCGTAGAGGTACTCGGCGTCGCCGATGTGCATGCGGATGCAGCCGTGGCTGGCCGCGGTGCCGATCGAGCTCGAGATCGGCGTTCCGTGGATGCCGATGGCCGGAGCCGAGGTGCCCATCCAGCGCGTCCCCAGCGGGTTGTCCACGCCCGGCGGCACCGGGCCGAGCCCGGCGGCCCAGGGGGAGTCCGGCGGGAACCAGGTCGGGTTGCGCTGCTTGGTGACGATCTGGAAGGTGCCCGACGGCGTCGGGAACGACGGCTGTCCGACCGCGATGCCGAACGTGCGGCGCTTGCCCGCGCGCCAGAGGGTGAGCCGGTAGCGGCTCCGCTCGATGATGATCGCCGGGCCGACGGAGGTGACCGCGGGCAGGACGCGCTTGGAGGGCAGCGCGTAGGCCGGCCGGTCGCGGACCAGGATCGCCTGCTCGACGGCCGTCGCCGCCTTCGGCAGGTCGATCGCGATGCCCACCCGCGGCTTGCTGACGACCGGGTTGGCGCCGTTGAAGCTCAGCGAGGCGTCCTTGGCGGGGACGTCGTGCTTGGCGGCGCGGAGCGCGAGCACCGCGCGCAGGCGCTTGCGGTCGAGCTTCTGCCGCAGCGGGACGTCCACGCCCTCGGGCGGGACCGGCTTGGCGCGGCCGAACAGCATCGCGCCGTCGAGCGCGTAGTCGACGTCGGCGGCGTAGCCCACCGTGACCGGGTCGACCGCGAGCGTGCGGCCGCGGAAGGTCAGGGCCACCTTGGCCCGGCGGGGGGCGACGTACTGGGCGAGCACCGCCTCCCGGGCGGCGGCGCGCGTGAGTCCGCCGACGGGCACCCCGGCGATGAACACGCCGGGGGTGACCACCCCGGGCGGAAGCGCGGGCGCCACGGGCGCGGGCGCCACGGGCGCGGGCGCCTGGGCCGCCGCCAGGGCGGGCGCCGCGGCGGCGCACGCCAGCGCGACGACGACCATCCCGCCGATCCGCCTCGACCCCATCCGGACACCCCGCTCGCCAGCCGACTGGCGGAGGATCCTAGCGAAGCGGCGCCGCGCCGCCCCAGCGGGACGGGTGCGCCGAGGATGCCCCGCTAGGCGATCAGCCCCTGGGCCAGGGAGGAGCCCCGCTCGGCCCCGGGGAGGGCGAAGAAGAAGCCGCCGCCCTCGGGGAGGATGTACTCCTCGAGGGGCTCGCCCTCGAGGCGGGCCTGCACGGCGAGGAACCCCCGCTCCAGGCTGCGCTGGTAGCAGACGAAGGCCAGCCCCTGGTCGAGCCGGCCGGCGCGGTCGTAGCCGCGGGCGTAGGAGAAGCCGCGGCGCAGGATCAGGCTCCCGGCCGTCTCCGGGGTGCGCGGGTTCGCCAGCCGGATGTGGGCGTCGAGCGGGGTGACCTCTCCCGTCGGGTCGCCCGCGTAGTCGGGGACGTCGGTCTCGTGCTCCATCCCGAGCGGGGCGCCGCTGGCCTTGTGGCGGCCCATGATCGCCTCCTGCTCGGCGAGCGGTGTGCGGTCCCAAAACTCGACGAACATGCGGATGACGCGGACCACGTGGTAGGAGCCGCCGACGGCCCACGAGGGCTCGCCGTCGCCCTCGGCCACCCAGACGTGCTCGTCCATCGTCGTCCGCGACCCGGCGTCGAGGTTGGCGGTGCCGTCGATGAACCCCATCAGGTTGCGCGGCGAGCCGGTCGAGCGCGGCGCCGTGCTGCCGCGCCGCGTGAACCCGTCGAGCACCCAGCGCAGCACCAGGGTCGAGCGGGTGCGGCGCATGAGCTGGCGGAGGGCGAAGAGGGCGGTGTCCGGGTGCTCGGCCTCGATCGAGATCAGCAGGTCGCCGTGGCTGCGCTCGGGGTCGAGGCGGTCGTTGGCGATGAAGGGCATCTCCACGAGCTCGCGCGGCCTCCGGCCGGCGAGGCCGTAGCGGCCGTCGAACAGCGAGGCGCCGACGCTCACCACGACCGACAGGTTGTCGGGTGCCGGGCTCGCCCCCAGGATCCCCGAGTCGACCGGCGGGTAGGCGGGGTCGCGCGCCTCCGGCGGCCGGCCCACCATGAGCCCCGCGATCTCGTCGGTCAGGTCGCGGAAGAGGCCGCGCAGCTCCTCGCGGTCGCCCGCGAGGACGGAGAGCGCCGCCATGAGCGCCGTCGCCGGCGCCGGCTCGAGCGTGATGCCGGCCTGGTGGGCGCCGGCGAAGGGCACGAAGCGGGCGCCGCCCGCGGCGCCGCCGTCGCCCCCTGCGCACCCGGCCGCGGCCAGGAGGCCGCCGCCGACCGCCGCCCCGCCCGCCCCGGCGAGGAAGGCGCGACGGGAGATCCCGTCCCTGGTCACGACAGGCCGAGCGCCCCCGGGACGAGCGCAAGGTCCTCCGAGAGGCCGGCGAGCTGGGCCTTCATCCGGTCGATCTGCTGCTGGGTCACGGTCGTCCGCGTGCACAGGTCGGAGGGGTGCTCCTCGTTCTCCTGGCAGAAGAGGACCCAGCCGTCGCCCTTGCGCAGCGGCTCGAGGCTGGCCTCGATCTCGCCGAACCCGGACCGGATGCGGGCGAGCAGCTCCGGGTCGGCCTGCTCGAGGGCCGGCGTCAGGGCGGCGACGACCTCCTCGGCGCCCTCGACGTTGGCGGCGAAGTCCCAGAGGTCGGTCTTGGAGTAGCGGTCCTCCTCGCCGGTGATCTTCCCCTGGGAGACCTCCTCGATGAGCTCAGAGGCCCCGAGCGCCACGGCGGCGGGCGGGATCTCGAGGCCGGCGAGCCCCGACTTCAGCGTCTGGAGGTCCTGGTCGAGCCCGTTCGCGAAGCGGGCCGCGCCCGCGGTCGTGTTCCGCTCCCACAGCAGGTACTCGAGACGGTGCCAGCCGGTCCAGGCCGGGTCGCTCGGGCCGGCGAAGTCGTCGACGCGGGCGTCGACGGCGCCATCGATCTCCTCGATGAGCCCCGCGATCGGCTCGATCCGCTCCCAGCCCTCGCGGCTCGGGGCGTAGGCCGCCCGGGCGGCCCGGATGTCGCCCGCGCGCACGGCATCCGTGAAGGTCCTCGTCGCGGCGATCGTGCCATCCACCTGCCGGGCGACGTAGTCGGAGTAGTCGGCCACCCCCGCCGCCACGAGCTCGTCTCCCGTCCCGGCGGTCCGCGTCTCATCGAGCGAGAGGCCGGTGCCGGAGCTGGAGCCGGAGCCCGAGGTCGACCCGGAGCTCGGGCCCGACCCCGTGCCCGAGCCGGACGCGGAGCCGGAGCCGGAGGCCGAGCCCGAGCCGTCGCTCCCGACCCGCCGGACGTCGGACCCGTCGTCCGACCCGCACGCGGCCGCCGTCAGCCCGAGCGGGACCGCGCAGAGCAGCAGAAGGACGGTCAGGCGACGGGCCATGGACGGGGCCTCCGGGGGACGGTTGGGCGTAGAAGCGGAGTGAGGCTACCCGAATACGCGGGCGTCGGCCAGGCGATTTTCTCGCCCCGCCGCCCCGGGGCGGGCCGCGCCGCGGACCCCGCAGGATCCTCGCGATCCGAGCCGATCGCTACTGTCTCCCGATTATCGGGGCGAACGAGGGGGCATCCGCCGATCGCGGGTCATGGATCAGGGGTGGAGGAGCAGGCCTACAGCGCGGCCCTGGGCGACGACCCGGGGGAGATCGGGGAGGTTCGCTCCGCGGTTCGCGACCTCGCGGTGCGCGGCGGGTTCGCCGAGCGGGCGGGCGATCTCGTGCTGGCGCTGGACGAGGTGATCGCCAACGCGCAGGAGCACGGCCGCCCGCCGATCCACGTGCGGGCCTGGGCCGACGGCCGCCTCGTGGTCGAGGTCGCCGACGCCGGCGCGGGCTTCGACCGCGCGCGCGTCTGGAAGACCCACCCGCCGCCGCCGCTGGGCCGCCGGGGCCGGGGGCTCTGGATCATCCGCCAGCTCACCGACCTGGTCGCGATCAGCTCGGGGCCGGACGGCACCACGGTGCGCATCGAGCTCTCCCCCGACCCGCACATCGGCGCCTGAGGCGCCCCGGGCGGTGCGCTAGGCGCGGGCCTCCTGGGCCGCCTCCGCGACGGGCGCAAGGCCGCCCACGCGGACCACGTCGCGCATCGAGAGGATGCCGGCGAGCTCGGAGCCCTCGAACACCAGCACGTGCCGCACGCCGTGCTTGACCATGAGCGTGGCGGCGTCGGCGATCGGCCAGTCGGGCGCGGCGGTGACCACCTGGTGCGTCATCCGGTCCTCGACGAGCGCGGCCGCCGGATCATCGCCCGCCGCGACGGCGCGGAGCAGGTCGCGCTCCGTGACGACGCCCGGGCCGGGGAGCGTGTGGTCGAGGACGACCGCGGCGCCGGTCCCGTTCTGCACCATCCGCACCGCGGCCTGCTGGAGGGTGTGCTCCGGCCCCACGATCGCGCTGATCGGGCTCATGGCGTCCTTGACCCGCATCGCCGTCCGCCTCCCCATCGTGACGTTTGTTGCGAACCCGAGACTGTCACGGCTGGGCGGGCGAATCAATCCGCGGACTGGGGTCGGAACCCCCGCGGCGTCAGTCCGGCTCCCAGGCGATCAGGAACGAGGGGTCCGGGCCGCCGCCGTTCGGGCGCACGGGCACCACGCGCGAGGCGACCGCCAGGCGGCCGCTCTCGGCGGCCGGCACGTCGGCCACGAAGCGGTGCTCGGCGCCGGCGGAGCCGCGGTGGACGGCGGGCACGACGACCCGTGGCGAGAGGCCGCCCTCGCCGTCCGGCTCGCCGGCGACCACCTCCACGCGCACGTCGTCGACCGACAGGCCGCCGAGGGTGACCAGGGCCTCCACGGGGACCTCCGAGCCGACGGCCACGGGCCCGTCGGCGCGCACGCTGCTGCGGACGCTCACCTCCGGCCACGAGGCGCGCATCCGCCGCCGCCAGCCCGCGAGCTCCCGCGCCGCGGACCCGCCCCCGTGGTCCAGGGCGGCCGCCGCCCGGTGGGCCGGCAGGTAGGCGCGCTCGGCGTACTCGCGCACCATGCGCCCGGTGTTGAACCGCGCGCCCAGGCGGCGGACGGCGGCCGTCATCATGGCCGTCCACTCGCGCGGCCGCCCGGAGGAGTCGCGCTGGAAGAAGAGGGGGACCACCTCGCGCTCCAGCAGCGTGTAGAGCGCCTCCGCCTCGACGGCGTCGTTCTCCTCCGGGTCCTCGTACTGCTCTCCCGAGCCGATGGCCCACCCGGCGTCGGGCGCGTAGCCCTCGGCCCACCAGCCGTCGAGGACCGACAGGTTGAGGGCGCCGTTGACGGCGGCCTTCATGCCGCTGGTCCCGGAGGCCTCCAGGGGCCGGCGCGGGACGTTGAGCCAGACGTCGGCGCCCTGGACCAGGTAGCGGGCGACGTGCATGTCGTAATCCTCGAGGAAGACGATGCGGTCGCGCAGCTGCGGGCGCTGCGACTCGCGCACCACGCCGCGCAGGACCTCCTTGCCCGGCGAGTCGGCGGGGTGGGCCTTGCCGGCCACGATCAGCTGCACCGGGCGCTCATCGTCGCCTAGGAGGGCGGCGAGCCGCTCGGGGTCGCGGAACAGGAGGTTCGCCCGCTTGTAGGTGGCGAACCGGCGCGCGAAGCAGATCGTGAGCGCGTCGGGACGGAGCGCGTCCTCGGCGGCGCGGCTGGCCAGGCTTCGCGAGCCCTGGCGCGCCCACTGCGCCCGCAGGCGCTCCCGCGCGAACAGCACCAGGCGCTCGCGGCGCAGCTCGTGCACCCGCCAGAGCTCGCCGCCGGGGATGGCGTCGGCGCGCTCCCAGACCGCCTGGTCCTCGGGGCGGTCGCGCAGGCCGGGGCCGATGTAGCGGTCGAGCAGCTCCTGCATCTCGCGGCTCAGCCAGCTCGCCGTGTGGACGCCGTTGGTGATGCTGGCGATCGGGACCTCGTCCACCGGCAGCTCGGGCCAGAGCCCGCGCCACATGCGCCGCGACGTGTCGCCGTGGAGCTCGGCGACGCCGTTGGCGAAGCCCGAGGTCCGCAGCGCCAGCGGCGTGAGGCCGAAGGAGGGGTCGTCGGCGCCGGGCTGGGAGGCCAGCCCGGCGAGCTCCTTCCAGTCCATCCCGGCGCCCGCCGCCAGCGGCTCGAGGTAGGCGCGCGCCAGGTCCGGCTCGAAGGTCTCGTTGCCGGCGGCGACGGGCGTGTGGGTCGTGAAGATCGTCGAGGCGATCACGCGCTCGCGCGCCTCGGCCGCGTCCATCCCGGCCTCGACCATGGCTCGGATGCGCTCGAGGGCCAGCAGCGCGGAGTGGCCCTCGTTCATGTGGAAGACGGTGGGCGCGATGCCCGCCGCGGCCAGCGCCCGCACGCCGCCGACCCCCAGGAGGACCTCCTGGCGGATGCGCAGCTCGCGGTCGCCGCCGTAGAGCACGCCGGTGATGTCGCGCGCCTCGGGCGAGTTGCCCGCGACGTCGGCGTCGAGCAGGAGCAGCGGCACGCGGCCCACCTGGATCCTGCGCAGCGCCGCCCGCACGAGCTCGTCACCGATCTGCACCTCCACGACGATCGGAGCGCCGTCGGGCCCGGGCTGGTCGGAGAGCGGCAGGTCGCCCCAGTCCGTGGCCGGGTAGCGCTCGCGCTGGCCGCCGTCGGGCCCCAGCGACTGGCGGAAGTAGCCGCCCCGGTAGAGGAGGCCGACGCCGGCGAGCGGGACGCCGAGGTCGGAGGCCGACTTCAGGTGGTCGCCCGCGAGGATGCCGAGCCCGCCCGAGTACAGCGGCATGCCGGCGTCGAGGCCGAACTCGAGCGAGAAGTAGGCCACCCGCATGCCGGCGGCGGCGGGGTGGGCGCCGGGGAGCCAGCCCTGGTCGTCCATGTAGGCGTCGAAGCGCCGCGCGACCCGGGCGACCATGGCCACGAAGCCCTCGTCGGCCGCCGCGGCGTCGAGCCGCTCCTGGGGCAGCCGCCGCAGCAGCGCCACCGGGTTCTGCTCCACGGCCTCCCAGCCCTCCGGGTCGAGGCGCGCGAAGAGCTCCTGCGCCTCGGGGTTCCAGGAGGTCCAGACGTTGCGCGCGATCTCGCCGAGCCACCCGAGGCGCTCGGGCAGGGCGGGATGGACGTCGACCTCGTGGACCCTCATGCGACCTCCCCGGTCGGGCCTGTCACCGGCGCACGTCCACGTCGGCGACGCCGCCTCGCGTCACCTCGGGAGGGCGCATCATAGGCCCTGCCCTAGCGAGCGGCCTCGTCGCCCTCGCTGACCTGGGCGAGCTCCCGGCGGGCCCGCGCGGCGGCCTCCAGGCTCTCGGCCTGGATCTCCAGGAAGACCTCTTTGCGGAAGACCGGGACCCGGCGCGGCGCCTGGATGCCTAGGCGAACCTTCTCGCCGAGCACCGAGAGCACGGAGACCTCGATGTCGTCGCCGATCATGATGCTCTGGTTCGCCTTGCGGGTGAGCACCAGCATGTGCCAGGCCTCCTGACGCCGGACGCGGAAGTTCGTTCTCCGACCGCGGGCGCTAGTATGTCCGGTCGGTTTCGAGGTGCCTATGAACGGTCGGGGAGGTTGGATGCTGTACGGACGTCGCTTGGATCAGGCCCTTCAACACGTGGACGGATCGCGCTATGCGCTCGTCCACGCGGTCGCCAAGCGCGCACGCCAGATCACGCTCTGGCTGACGGCCGACCCGGCCGAGCTCAGGGCCGAGGCGGCCCCGCCGCCCGCTCCGGGGGAGCTCACCTCCCGGGACCCGGTCGCGCTGGCCGAGGCCGAGATCCTCGACGGCGAGGTCCGCGTCCGCTGGGACCCGGAGGGCCGCGTCGACGAGGCCGAGCTGCTGGAGATCGAGGCGCTGGAGACGGACCCCCTCCTCATCGAGGGCCTCGCCGAGGACGACGACGCGGGCCTGGACGTCGAGGACGGGGACGCCGTCGTGACGCCCGCGCTCGCCCAGGTGCTGGAGGCCGAGGCGGCGCCGGACGAGGTCGCGTCCGACGAGATCGATCCCGAGGAGCCGGTCGTGGAGGCCGAGGCCCTCGCGCTCGCCGACCCGGAGGAGATCGAGGAGATCTCGCTCGAGGACGTCGACGAGCCCGACGTGGACGACGAAGAGGAAGTCTGATGCGGATGGCCGCCTCTTGCGGGCGGCCATGCGCGCCTCCGGGCCCTGGCCGGGCCCTCCGGCAACCGGCGGCACCGCCTTCGGCGGGGCGGGCCGCCTTGGAACCCCCGCTACTGGCGCCGTCCGTGCCGCGGGGCTAATTTCCGAGGTCGATGATCATCGGCGGCGCTCCCGGACGCCGCCCAGCCGACCACGGGAGACGCCGATGACGCACGAGCCCGCCTACGACCCGCTCGACACCGTCCGCTGGATGCTCGACGAGGCGCGCCGCGAGCTGGCGGCCGAGACCGCCGTCACGCCTGACGGCAAGGTCAAGAAGAAGACCAAGGCCCAGCGCCACGACGACCAGGTGCGCTTCGAGACCCTCTGCGCGGTGATCTGGAACGTCACCGGCCGCGTCGAGCCGCTCGAGGCGATCGCCGCCCAGGAGCTGCCGGCGGCGGGCTAGGGGGCGGTTCCGCGCAGGCGGCGAGGCGGGCCATCAGGTCGACGGCGTCCTCCGGCGACAGCCCCTGGCGCCGCACGAGCGAGCGCCAGGTGTCGAAGCCGAGGGCGTGGGCGATCGCCGCCCGTCCCAGGGCCGCGTCCCCCGAGCGGCCCTCGGCGAGGACGTCCGCGGCGGCGGCGTACCAGCCCGCGACGCCGGCCAGCTGCTGGCGCAGGGGCTCGACCACGGCCGCGTCGCGCGTGATCTTCTCCAGCATGTACTCCGTGCGGTCGTACCAGGCGTAGAGCTCGGCGAGGCCCGACCGCAGGCGGGCGTCGGGATCCTCGACCGCCGCCCAGCCCGAGATGTCGGGCCGCGGGTTCGCCTCGCGCCAATGCGCCGAGCACGCGCCGATGAGGGCCCGCTCGTCGGGGAAGTGGCGGTAGACCGTGGCCCGCTGGACGCCGGCCCGCTCGGCGATCGCGCTGACCGTGGTGCGCGCGGGGCCGACCGTGCCGTGCAGGGCAACCGTCGCCTCGGTGATGCGCCGGCGGGTCTCGTCCTCCCGCTCGGCACGCCGGCGCTTCTGGTAGGCGCGGCGCGGCGCCGCTGAGATTTCACCAGACACTTCTGTTCAATGATATTGACACATCCGGCGGCCGTCTCGTATTTTGATCGCACACAACTGTTCGATCAAAGGAGATCGCCGTGCAGAGGTCGCCCATCACTCCCGTCACCCGCCGCTTCGACGCATCGCAGGGGCCGCGGATCGTGGGGCCGTCGGACGGCCCGGTCGCCAAGCTCGGCGGCTGCGACGCCCGCTTCCTGATCTGGGGCGAGGAGTCGGGCGGCGGCTTCTCGCTCGTCGAGCACCCGATCCCGCCCCGCTCCCTCGCCGCCCCCCTCCACCGCCACATCGGGGTGGACGAGTACAGCTACGTGCTCGAGGGCCGGATGGGCGCCATGCTGGGCGGCCGGGTCGTCTACGCGGACGCCGGCGACCTCGCCTTGAAGCCGCGCGACGAGTGGCACACCTTCTGGAACGCAGGCGACGACCCGTGCCGGATCCTCGAGGTCATCTCGCCGGCCGGCTTCGAGCACTTCTTCCGCGAGCTCGACGAGGGCGCGTGGAACGGCACGCTCGACATGGCGGACCTGTCGCGGCGGTACGGCATCGAGTTCGAGATGGAGAGCCTGCCCGACATCTGCGCCGAGCACGGGCTGACCCACCCCCTGCTCGGGGCGGGGGTCGCCTGAGCCTTGGGCGATGGCCATCCGCCTGGTCTTCGAGGCGGCCCGCCCCGCCGAAGGCGGTGCCGCCGATTGCCGGAGGGCCCGGCCAGGGCCCGGAGGCGCGCATGGCCGCCCGCAAGAGGC
>DATAGF010000163.1:0-3324 GCA_036257075.1 Miltoncostaeaceae bacterium | reverse complement strand
GCCCCCCGGGGGCCGCGCGTGCGGCACGATGGCGCGTGCGATGTCCGGGATCGGGTACGGCGAGGTGCAGCCGCTCGGGCGGCGCGCGATCCGCGGCCTCCTCGCCGAGGCCGCCCCCTGCGCGGGCCCGTTGGTGATGGGCACGGGGATCGTCGCCGTCGCGCTCTCGCTCGCCGGGTTCGGCGTCGGCTCCCGGATCCTCCTGGCCGTGGCCGCCGTGGCCTGGCTCGCCGCCACCCTCGCGGTCGTCTCCCGGACCGCCCGCGCGCGACCGTGGACGATCCCGGGGTCGAGGACGCCCTACGCGCTCACGTCCGTCGGTGCGACCTGCGTCCTGGGCGACGGCCTCCTGCGGGTCGGCTGGACCGCGCCGGCGCTCGCGCTGTGGTGGCTGGGCGCGGCCCTCCTGTGCGCCCTGCTGCCCGGCGTGGCGGCGGGCCGGCCGTGGGGGGACGGCCATAGCTTCCTCCTGGCGGTCGCCACCCAGTCCGTGGCCGCTCTCGCGGCGACGCTGGCCGCCGCGCGGGGCGCCGACTGGATGATCGTGGTCGCGCTCGCGCTCTTCGCCGCCGGCCTCGTCCTCTACCTCGCCGCGCTGGCCAGGTTCCCTCCCTCGCAGCTCCGTCTGGGCGGCGGCGAGATCTGGATCGCGGGCGGGGCCCTGGCCATCTCCGCCCTGGCCTGCGGGGAGCTCGTGACGGCGATCGACGCCGACGGCGTCCTGAACGGCGCGCGCGACGGGCTCTCCGGGCTCGACCTGGGGCTGTGGATCGCCGCCGTGGCATGGCTGCCGGTGCTCGCCGCCGCCGAGCTGCGCTGGCCGCGCTGGGGCTACCGGCCGTCGCGATGGGCCACGGTCTTCCCCGTCGGCATGTACGCGACCTGCAGCTTCGCGACCGGTGCCGCCGCAGGGTTGGGCGGGGTCACGCGGTTCGCCCGCGTGTGGGTCTGGATCGCGCTCGCGGTCTGGTGCCTCGCCGCGATCGGCCTCACCCGAAGCGCGCTAGGGCGCGGCGGGGCGGAGGCGGCGGCGCCGGAGGAAGCCTCGGGCCCGGGACGGGCTCGGCGGACGTGAGCGGCGGTCGCCGTAGGCGAGGGTCAGCGCCACCGCGACGTAGGGCAGCGCGATCACGTAGACGAGCGCCCCGACGATGTTCACCACCGGCAACGGCGCGCTCGTGAAGAGCAGGACGAGGAGGCCGACGATCAGGCCGGTCGCCAGCCCGATGATGATGAGGATCCCGGACAGGGCCGCCGTCCGCCACCACCGCCCGCGCACGAGCTCGGAGCTGCGCCGCAGGCTCCCGCGCGCGTCGGCGCCCTCGAACACCAGCACCTGCGGGAAGAAGGCCCAGCGGATCGCCTGGCGGATCGCCCACGGGATCCCGATGATGCTGATGAACAGGAGCAGCATGGCGGCGACCGCCATCGCCGTGGCACCGAGGAGGGACTTCCAGCGCGGCAGCAGGCCGCGGTAGGCGTCCCGGGCGCGCACGTCCTGCCCCGCCTCCAGGCGGCGCAGGGCCTCGGCCGTCGCCGCCGTCATCACGACGTAGGCGACCACGCTGCCGATGCCGCCGGCGATCAGGGCGATGGGGAGGGTGAAGCGCCCCTCGCCCCCGTCGACGTCCCGCACCGCCTCGAACGGCGGTATCTGGAAGAAGCCGGCCTGGATCGCGCTGCCGAGGGCCGCGAGGGGCAGGAAGATCACGCCGATGCCCGTGAGCAATCCGAGCCTGCGCCGCCAGATGCGCCGCGCCGCCCGCACCACCTGGCCAGCGGCGCGCGGGGCGACGATCGGCTGCAGCTCGACCGGCGACCAGCGGGTCAGCCAGGCCGTGCCGGCGATCACCAGGCCGACCGCGAGGAGGGTGAGGCTGGCGGCGAGGGGCGACTCGAGGAGGCCGGTATAGACCTCGGCTCCGGCCGCCACGGCGTCGCAGAAGAAGCCCGTCACGTTGAGCCCGAGGGCGCCCTCGCCGGGCACCGAGATCGACGAGTCGCGCAGGCGCTCCTGCCAGTCGAAGGGGCGCGCCCACTTCTTGTTGGTGTTGGGCCCGGTGGGCGCGTTGGACAGCCCGCGCGCCTTCTGGCCCCAGTTGCCCTCGTAGGCGAGCCATGCGTATTGATCGGCGGCGCCCTCGGGGTCGCGCACCACGCGCCCCTCGGGCTCCACGCGCCGCGTCCGGCCGCTGGTGTCGTCGCAGCCGAAGCCCTCGCTGGCGCTGCGCCCGAGCCAGACGTGCGAGGAGTAGTAGTTCGCGTGGGAGCCCGACGCCGCGTAGACGACCGGGTGGTCGCCGACCCGCTCCAGCTTGTCGTCGTCCCAGGACGCGCGCTCCCCGCCGTCGTGCTGGGAGTAGCCGACCGCGATCGGCTCCTGCCCCAAGGCCTCGGCCGGCGTGTCGGCCGCGAAGACGAGCTGGACCATCTCCCAGTCGCCCTCGTGGAGGTCGTTGAACTGGTTGAAGTAGTAGAAGAACCAGTACTGCAGGGCGAGGCGACCCGGGACGTCCGGCTGGGTCACGATGTGCGCGTAGGCGACCGGCGGCCTGCCCTGGCCGAGGCCGATCGCGTCACGGGCGTAGGTGCAGCCCGGGTTGTAGGGGTTGCCGGGGAAGTCGAGGCTCCAGTCCTTCCCCTTGCCGTAGAGGTCGGCGGCGACCGGGGCGCGCATCTCGGGCGGCTGCCCGCCGCGCGGCGCCGGGCCGCGCAGGACGATCCGAGGCCGCCCGAGCACGATCTCGACAGCGGAGGGGTCGTATTGCTCGCCGCCGGTGTCGCACGGCGGGCTCTCGGCGACCTTGAGGGCGACGACCGGCGCGAAGCGGTCGGCCAGCCGCTGGGCGTCCGAGGGCGAGGCGCCGGCGGGAGCCGCGAGCGCCAGCAGCAGGCCGAGGGCCGGCAGCAGGCGCGCGGCGATCGTCAGATGGTGCCCCTCGCGATCCGGCGAGGCCGCACGGCTGACGCCAGCTCCTCCTCGGTGAAAGCCCCGGTCGCGCCCTCACCGACCGCGAAGCGGTAGAGCGCCACCGCGAAGATCTGCGAGAGGGCGGTGCTGATGATCGCCGCCACGATCAGCACGGCCACCGCGATCGCGATGAGGACCCCGCCGCCGGCCCCGCCCAGGGCGTAGCCGATCAGCCCGAGCAGGAGCACCGGGACGATCGCGGCGAGGAGCACGATCCCACCGATCGACACCTGGCCGGTGATCTGCTCGCCCCAGCGCTCGCGGAAGATGCGGGCCGAGCGCTTGAGCGTCTCGATCGGCCCCGTGCCCTCGAGCGTGAGGACCGGCACGGCGAGGAAGGTGACCAGGTTCCA
>DATAGF010000159.1:0-14620 GCA_036257075.1 Miltoncostaeaceae bacterium | reverse complement strand
ACGGAGGGAAGGGGTCCATCCTGATGAAGACGAAGAGCGCTCCCATGGCCGTGGCGGACCGCGCGACGGGCCTCGTCGAGGCCGTGCGCCCGGTCGTTCAGCGGGCGATGCACGATCCCGAGCTGCACGCCGCGCTGCGGCAGGCCTTCGACACCGGACGCGAGGTCACCGTCACGGTGAAGGGCAAGCCGCCGAAGAAGGCGGCCGAGCGCCTCGCGCGTGACCGGAAGCTCCAGCGCAAGGTCGAGACCTCGGCGTCGGAGCTCCGCGACGCCCTGGCCGCCGTGGTGCAGGAGCCGAAGAAGCAGAAGGGCACGTTCCGGAGGATCGTGGCGCCGGTGGCCGTCGTGGCCGGCGTGGGCGCGGCGGTCTTCGTCTTCCTCCGCAAGCGCGGCGGCGGCATCGGCTCCGAGGAGACGCCCTACTAGGGCACGGCGGTGGGCGGGGGCGGCGGCGCCTTCCCGGTCTTCCTCGAGATGGGGCTGGGCGTCGACCTCGTCGGCGAGGACGCCACCAAGGCGGCGCGGAGGGCCGTGCGGGAGGCGATCGGGCGCACCTCCCTGCCGGGCGTGCGGGACCTGATCCCGAGCCGCGACCGCGCCGACATGCGGGTCGACGTCACGATCGCGGTGCCCGGCCACGAGGGCGTGGACGCGGGCGCCGTGGCCGCCGAGTTCCCCTACGGGCGCGTCAGCGTGCGGGCCGAGGCCGGCGGGCTGCGGATGCCCAACGGCACCGACGCGGGCCCGGGGGAGGACCACCTGATCTGCGCGGTCGCCGTGGTGGCGGTGGGCTGGTAGGCGCCGGGCGCGGAGCGCCCCGCGGGCGATACCCTCGCCCGTCGTGATCGACCTCGCCGCCCCCGCCCTCTCCTGCGAGGGCGTGGTCAAGACCTTCCCGGGCGGGGTCGAGGCGCTCCGGGGGCTCGACCTGGCGATCCCGGAGGGGTCGTTCTTCGGCCTGCTCGGCCCCAACGGCGCCGGGAAGACCACTCTGATCCGCAGCGTCGTCGGCCTCACGCGCCCCGACGAGGGCGCCATCCAGGTCTTCGGCACGCCGGCCTGGGGCGAGGGCGCAGCGGCGGCGCGCCAGGCGATCGGCTACGCCCCCCAGGAGGTTGCCCTCGACCGCTTCGTCCCGGTCGGCGAGTCGCTGGCCTTGCACGGGCGCTACTTCGGCATGAGCAGAGCCGACGCCCGCCATCGCGCCGACGAGATGCTGCTGGCCTTCGACCTGTCGGCGAGGGCCGGCGACTACGCCCACCACCTGTCGGGCGGGATGCGGCGGCGGCTCCTGCTGGCGCGCGCGCTGCTGCACCGGCCCCGGCTGGTGATCCTCGACGAGCCGACGGCCGGGGTCGACCTCGAGCTGCGCCACGACCTCTGGGCCTACATCCGGGCCCTCCACGCCGACGGCACCACGATCCTCCTGACGACCCACTACATCGACGAGGCGGAGGCCCTCTGCGAGCGGGTCGCGTTCATCCGCGGCGGGCGCATCGTCGCCGACGGGCCGCCCTCCGACCTGCGCGAGCGCTTCGGCGCCGAGCGGCTCGAGGACGTCTACCTGCAGGTGGTGGGGCGGTGACCACGGCCCCCCTGCCGACCGCGCGCTGGCGGGGCGTCGCCGCCCTGGCCGAGCGCGAGGTGCTGCGGGTGTTGCGCCTCTGGACCCAGACGATCGCGCCGCCCGTCGTGGCGGCCGTGCTCTTCATCGTCGTCTTCGGCGTCGCCCTCGGCACGAGCATCCGCCTGATCGACGGCATCCCCTACGAGCGCTTCATCGTCGCCGGGCTCGTGCTGATGGGCGTGGCGACCTCGGCCTTCGGCAACACCGCGACCTCGATCTACCAGGCGCGCAACGACGGCTTCATCGAGGACCCGGCCAGCAGCCCGATGGGACCCTCGCAGCTGCTCCTGGGCTACCTGTCGGGCGGGGTCGTGCGCAGCCTCCTGATCGGCGCCCTCACGCTCGCCGCCGCCCGCGCCTTCGTGGACTACCCCGTCGAGGACCCCCTGGTGCTCGCCGCAGCGCTCGTCGGTACGAGCCTCGCGTTCTCGGCGCTCGGGACGGTGGTGGGCCTCCACTCCACCGGCTGGGAGCAGCAGAACGTCGTCGGCAACCTTGTGATCGCGCCGCTGGTCTTCCTCGGCGGCGTCTTCTACTCGATCGACGCCCTCGGCGAGCCCTGGCGGGGCCTCACCCACGCCGACCCGATCTTCTACATGGTCGTGGCCGCCCGTCACGGGACGCTCGGGACCTCGGAGGTGCCGCTCGCCCTGTCCCTCGGCGTCACCCTGGGGCTGGCGGCGGTGATGCTCGCCTGGGCGTGGTCGACCTTCCGGCGAGGGGTGGGGATCCGCACCTGAGCCCACGCGCGGCCGTCGGGGGCTCCCGTACGATGGCCGCCAAATGGACCCGGGCGACATCCTGAGCCGCACCTGGGAGCTCTACCGGGCCCACTGGAGGCATCTGATCGCCATCGCCGCGGTGATCTACGTGCCCCTCGGCGCCGTCTCGGCCGCCCTCGCGCTCATCGGCTGGCCCGGCATCCTGGCGGGCAACATCCTCAACGTCGCCGCGATCTTCCTGGTGCAGGGCGCGCTCGTGAAGGCGGTCGAGGACGTCCGCGACGGCCGCCGCGAGCTCGGGGTGGGGGCCACCCTGCGGCAGGCCGGCGGCCGCCTCGTCGCCCTGACCGTCGCGGGCGTGCTGGCGGCCATCGGGATCCTCGCGGGCCTCGCGCTCCTGATCGTCCCCGGCCTGGTCCTGCTCACATGGTGGCTCGTGCTGTCGCCGGTGATCATGCTCGAGTCCTGCAGCGTCGCCCACGGCTTCGGCCGGAGCCGCTCCCTCGTGCGCGGCCACGCCTGGCCGGTCTTCGGCGTCGTCGTGCTCACCCTGCTCGTGCTGCTCGGCTTCAGCCTTGCCCTCGGGCTCGCCCTCACCCCCCTCGACGGGCCGACGCGCGGGTTCCTCCAGGCCGCGGTCGGCCACACGCTGGCGGCCCCCTTCGCCGCCGTCGCGTGGACGCTCACCTACTTCCGCCTCCGCGACATCGAGCGGTTCCGGGGGCCGACCGGGATGCCGCCGCCGGCCCCGGCGGGCTGACCCGCCGCGTGCCCATCCCCGTCCGCTCCGCCGCGGCGCTGAGCCTCGCCGCCGCCTGCTTCGCCCTCCTCGCCGCTTGTGGCGGCGGCTCGGGCGACGAGGGCGCCGACCGCACCGCGCCGCTGCCGGTCACCTCGCCGACGGGCACGGTCTGCGACGGCCGCGAGCCCCCTCAGCCGCAGAGCCGGCGTACATACCCGGCCCCGCCGCGGATGAGCATCGATCGCGCGGCGAGGTACACCGCCACCATCGAGACATCGTGCGGCGACATCGTCGTCGCCCTCGACGCCCGCGCAGCGCCGATCGCGGTGAACAACTTCGTCTTCCTCGCCCGCGAGGGCTTCTACGACGGGCTCACCTTCCACCGCGCCGTGGCCGGCTTCGTCATCCAGGGGGGCGACCCCGAGGGCAACGGCCGGGGCGGGCCCGGCTACCTCTTCGAGGACGAGCTCCCCGACGACGGCTACCCGACCGGCGCGGTCGCCATGGCCAACGCCGGCCCGGACACCAACGGCTCCCAGTTCTTCATCGTCACCGGCGACGCCTCGAGCCTGCCGAACGCCTACACCCGCTTCGGCCGCGTCACCCGCGGCCTCGACGTCGCCCGCCGGATCGAGTCCTTCGCCGACCCCGGCGCCGATCCGGCCGATCCCTCCTCCCAGGCGCCCACGAAGACGATCTACATCGACCGGATCACGATCGCGCAGTCCTGAGCCCCGGGGCGCTCAGCCCGGCCCCCGCCGCCTACTCGGACCAGTCGCCCTCCACGACCGGTGGGCCGTGGCGGTTGAGGAGCTCGGCCGGGAGGAGGAAGCGCCGCTGGTCGCCCTCGGCGGGCTGCTCGTAGCCGCTGACGACGGCCTCGGGGACGTCGATGACGAAGAGGACCCGGTCCTCGCCGTCGCCGGTCGGCGGGCGGTCGGTGACCCAGACGCCCGAACGGCTGGCGCCGTCGCCGGAGTCGCGGAAGCCCGACTCGCGGATGGCCAGGGCGCCGTCGTAGTCGCTGGCGTGGTAGACGCGGAGCCGGCGGGCGGACTCGGGCGCGGGGCGCTCCGGCGAGGGGCGCGTGGCGTCGGCGGAGGCGGCCGCCTCCAGCTCGAGGTCGACGATGACGTGGGTGATCGGCAGCTGGTAGCGCTCGCGCGCCTTCTTGACGACCTGGCGCTCCAGCCAGTTGGAGCGCTGGGGCGGATGGGTCGAGATGACGACCTCGTCCGGGTCGAAGGTGCGGATCGCGTCGTCGAGCGCCTGGAGCGGGTCGGCGTCGCCGAGGGCGCCCTGGGCCGGGATGCCGGCGTTCGTGAATGCGGTCACCGAGGCGTCGAGGCGCTCCAGCGCGTCGGCGCGGCGGCGCTCGCTGTCGGAGCTCAGCCAGTGCTCCAGGCGGCCGCGAGCCAGGGCGGGGGCGACGACCATCACCTCCCCGCCGGGACCGCCCCGGTAGGCCACCTCCTCCACCACGCCGCGCGCCGCGCAGGTCTCGTTCGCGATGACGAGGACCCTTCGGGGACGCGCCCCGGAGCCGGCCGACGTGCTCATGTGACGAATGTAGCGAGTGACCCGTCGGGACGCCAGCCGGTAGACTCGGGCCCGTGGCCCGGACGCACTCGGTGGACGACTACCTCGAGGCGATCTACTTCCTCGCCACGCCGATCGGGGAGTACGGGCCGGTCGTGAAGGAGGCCCCCGTCCCGGCGGCCAGGGTGGCGGAGATGCTGCACGTCACGCCGCCGACCGCGAGCGAGATGCTGAAGCGCCTGGAGGCCGAGGGGCTCGTCGAGCGCGGGCCGCGCAAGGGCCCCCTGCTCACCCAGAAGGGCCGCCAGGAGGCCGAGCGGGTCGTCCGCCACCATCGCGTGATCGAGCGCTTCCTCACCGACTTCATGGGCTACTCGGCGGCCGAGTCGCACGTCCACGCCGACGAGCTCGGCGACGCCTTCTCGGACGAGATGGTCGAGCGCCTCGCCCAGCAGCTCGGCAACCCGGAGCGCTGCCCCCACGGCTGGCCGGTGGACCCCTCGCACGAGCAGGAGGAGAACCGCGAGCTGCGGCCCCTGTCGGCCCTCGACGCCGGCCCGGCCCGCATCGTGCGGCTCGCCGAGCACGACGGCGACCTGCTGCACTGGTTCTACGAGCAGGGCCTCGTGCCAGGCACCGAGGTCGAGGTGCTGCGGGCCGACCCCGCGGCCGGCCAGCGCACGATCGTCATCGACGGCGAGGAGAGGGCGATCGGCGACCGCGCGGCCGCCGGCCTGTACGTCCTCCCCGCCTGATCGCCCGATCGCGCCCCGTCCGCCGGGGCGGTAAGGTGCTCCGAATGGCGCGTCTGCAGCCACCCGATGTCACGCGCAACGGAGGGCCGCCCTCGACCGCGGAGCCCATCGCGATCACGGGCCTGGCCAAGTCGTTCGGCGCGACCCAGGTGCTGCGGGGCGTCGACCTGGCGGTGCCCGCGGGCGGGCTGGTCGCGCTCCTCGGCCCGAGCGGCTGCGGCAAGACGACCTTGCTCCGTACCGTGGCAGGGCTGGAGCGCCCCGACTCCGGCGAGGTCAGCGTGGGCGGCCGGGTCCTGTCGGGGCCGGGGACCTTCGTCGCCGCCGAGCGGCGGCGGATCGGGATGGTCTTCCAGGATGCGGCCCTCTTCCCGCACCTGAGCGTCGGGCGCAACGTCGCCTACGGGCTGCCGCGCCGCGCGCCGGACCGCGCCGCCCGCGTGGCCGACGCCCTCGCCCTCGTCGGCCTGTCGGGCTTCGAGGCCCGGTCGCCTGCGACCCTGTCGGGCGGCCAGCAGCAGCGCGTGGCCCTCGCCCGCGCGCTGGCGCCGCGGCCGTCGGTGATCCTGCTGGACGAGCCCTTCTCCAACCTCGACGCGCCGCTGCGCGCCGAGCTGCGGATCGAGGTCCGCCGGATGCTGACGTCGATCGACGCGACCGCCCTGTTCGTCACCCACGACCAGGAGGAGGCCTTCCTCGTGGGCGACGAGGTCGCCGTCATGGGCGGCGGCCAGGTGGTCCAGCAGGGAGGCCCGACCGAGCTCTACGAGCTGCCCGCGACGCGCGAGGTGGCCGAGTTCATCGGCGACGCCAACTTCGTCCCCGGAGAGGCCCGGGGCGGCGAGGCCGAGACGGCGCTCGGCGCGGTGCCGCTCCACGCCGAGGCCTGGGGGCCGGTGGAGGTGCTCGTGCGCCCGGAGCGGATCCTCGCCCGTCCCGGCGGCGACGCGATCGTCGAGCGGATCGAGTACTACGGACACGACGCGGTCTACGTCGTCGCCCTCGACGGCGGCGGGTGGGTGCGCTCGCGCGTCATCGGCGCCCCGTCGCACGCCCCGGGGGCGCGGGTGTCGCTCGAGTTCCAGGGCGCGCCGACGGCGGCCTACCCGGTCGCGGCGTCCGATGGCGCGCCCGTGCCCGCGGGGGGCTGACCGCGACCGACCTGCTGGTCCTGGGGGCGGGCCCGGCCGGCGTCGGCGCCGCCTACCGCGCCGCCCGCGACGGCCACCGCGTGACGCTCGTCGAGCGCGCCGGGCGGGTCGGCGGCGCCGCGGCCAGCCACACGGTGGCCGGCGTGCGGGTCGACCTCGGCAGCCACCGCCTCCACCCGACGGTCGAGCCGCGGATCCTGGCCGAGCTCCGCACGCTGCTGGGCGACGACCTCCAGCGACGGCCCCGCAACGGCCGCATCCGCCTGGGCGGCCGCTGGATCGCCTTCCCCTTGCGCCCGCTCGACCTCGTGAGGCGCCTGCCGCCGGCGATGGCGGCCGGGGCGCTGCGGGACGCCGCCCTCGCCCCGCTGCGCCGGCAGCCCCGGGCCGACACCTTCGAGGAGGTGCTGCGGGCGGCGCTCGGGCCGACCCTCTGCGAGCGCTTCTACTTCCCGTACGCGCGCAAGCTCTGGGGCCTCGAGCCCTCGCAGCTCAGCGGCGAGCAGGCGCGGCGCCGCGTGGCGGCGCGCTCGCCGGGCAAGCTCGCCGCGCGCGCCCTCGCCCGCGGCAGCGCCGGCAAGCGGTTCTTCCTCTACCCCCGGCGGGGGTACGGCCAGCTCTGGGAGGCCCTGGCCGCCGCGGCGGCGGACGCCGGCGCGGAGATCCTCCTCGGCGCGGAGGCGCGCCGCCTGGAGCTGCGGCCCGACTGCGCCCGCGTGACCCTGGCCGACGGCCGCGAGCTCGAGGCCCGCCGGGTCTGGTCGACCCTGCCGGCGACCGCCCTGGCGCGGATGGCCGGGCCCGCCCCGCCGCCGGAGGTCCTGGCCGCCGCCGACGCGCTGGAGTACCGCGCAATGGCGCTGGTCTACCTCGTGGTCCCGCGCCCCCGGTACACCCCCTTCGACGCCCACTACCTGCCCGCCGGGGCGACGCCGGTCACGCGGGTCTCCGAGCCGCGCAACTACCGCGACGGCGACGACCCCGCCGGCGTCACCGTCCTCTGCGCGGAGATCCCCTGCGACGCCGGCGGCGAGCTGTTCGCCGCCCCCGACGAAGAGCTCGGGCGGGTGGCCGTCGAGGGGCTGGTGGAGGCGGGCCTGCCGCGGCCGGAGGTCGCGGCCGTCGAGGCCGCGCGCCTGCGGCACGCCTACCCGGTGCTACGGACCGGGACCGGGCCCCGCGTGGCCGCCCTCGACGCCTGGGCCGCCGCCCAGCCCGCCCTGCTCGCGCTGGGGCGCCAGGCGCTGTTCGTGCACGACAACGCCCACCACGCCCTCGCCATGGCCTGGGCCGCGGCCGACTGCCTCGCCCGCGACGGGTCCTTCGACGACGACGGCTGGGCTCGCGCCCGGCGGCGCTTCGCGGCGCACGTCGTCGAGGACTGACCCGTTCACCTGGCGCCAGACGGCGGGCACCACGCGCCGCAGGTACGGCAGCAGGCGCACGAACGAGCGCCCGTGCTCGCGGAAGGCGTAGCGGATCGGCACCTCCCGATAGCGGTAGCCCTTGGCCAGCAGGTCGAGGGTGAGCACCTGGGCGTAGTTGAAGTCGTGGGCGATCTCGGCGTCGGCGGCCGCCGCGCATGAGAGGGCCCGGTAGCCGCTCTGGCCGTCGGTGATCCGGGTCCGGGCCACGAACGACAGCAGCCGGGTCAGGACGCGGTTGCCCAGGCGCCGGTGGAGCCGCATGCGCTCGATGCGCCCGGCGAAGCGCGAGCCGACCACGTAGTCGGCCCGGCCCTCGAGGATCGGGACGACCATCGACTCGAGCTCCTCAGGGGCGTACTCGCCGTCGGCGTCGCAGAACGCGACCGCGGCGGCGCCCCGGTCGACCGCCTCGGCCAGGCCGCGGCGCACGGCCGCGCCGAGGCCGCGGTTGACTCCCATGACCGCGACCTCGGCCCCCGCCATGGTGGCGTTGACCAAGGTGCGGTCCGTCGAGCCGTCGTCGACGACGACCACCGACACCTCGCGCCCGGCGACGGACGACGGCGCGCGGGCCACCACGGCGGCGACGGTGGCCTCCTCGTCGTGCGCCGGGAGCACCAGGACGACCGGGCCCGGGGGTTCGGGGGCCGGCGGCGGCGGGGCCGGGCGCTCGCGGGGCAGGCGCACCCGCCCGAGCAGCCCCGGGGAGGGGTGCACGGCGCCGACCGCCCCGGCCACGAGGGCGTAGGCCGTCTTGAGGGCGTGGGCCGCCAGCGCTGCCGCGAGGGCCGCCCCGGGCTCGGCGCCGACGGCCACGAGCGCCGCGGTCGCCGCCGCCTCGTAGGTCCCGACTCCGCCGGGCGTGACCGCCACCATCTGGGCGGCGATGGTCACCGCGGTCACCAGCGCGGCGTCGCGCGGCGACAGGTCGATCCCCGCCCAGCCGGCGCAGGTCCAGACGAGGACGCTCTCAAGGAGCCAGGCCACGGTGGCGCCGGGGAGGGCGAGCGCGAGCCAGCCGCGCGACGGGCCGAGGCGGCGCACGGCCCGCGCCAGCCAGGCCGCGGCGGCGACCAGGACGACGGCCGAGACCGCCGCCAGCGGGATGCCCGCGCCGCCGACCAGTCCCTCGACCACCCCGGGGCCGAGGACGGCGGCGATCGCCACGACCGCGAGGACGTCGGCCGCCCGGAGCAGGACCGTGGAGGCCGTCGCAGCCCCCAGCGGCACGGGCGCGCGCCGGACCGCGGAGTAGACGCGCAGCGGCTCGCCGAGCTTCAGCGGCAGCAGGTGGTTCCCCGCCAGGGAGACGTGGATGGCGGCCAGCGACTGGCCGAAGCCGAGGCCGGGCAGGGCGCGGCACCAGAGGGCCGCCCGCAGGCC
The DNA here is from genome assembly GCA_036257075.1 of Miltoncostaeaceae bacterium. GTDB lineage: Bacteria > Actinomycetota > Thermoleophilia > Miltoncostaeales > Miltoncostaeaceae > DATAGF01. The sequence goes on along the minus strand of DATAGF010000159.1, from coordinate 5,272 downwards.
GAAGGCCAGCGCGTACGCGCCGAGGGCGACCGCCAGGCCGAGCGGGTCGTCGGCCGCGGCGCGGGCCGCGCGGGCGAGCGCGCCCGGGTCGATGGCCGTGGCGATGTAGACCAGGCTGGCGACGAGCGCCACCGCGCCGATCGCCGCCAGCGCGCTCCTCGGCCGACCCGACCCTCGTTGAAAGGTGCGCCTTATATTCAACGGCGGTTGACCTTACACTCTGGCCCGCCGGGCGGGCGAGCTGCCGCGCCCGGCCCCCGGACGGCGAGCGACAGGAGCGCGGGTGAGGGCCTTCAGGCGCGGTGGGGTGCCGGCGATGGCGGTGGCGGCGCTGCTCGTCGCGATCCTGGCAGCGAGCGGCTGCGGCGGCGACCGCGACGCCCTCACGATCTACTCCGGCCGCACCGAGGACCTCGTCGGACCATTGCTCGAGCGGTTCTCCGAGGAGCAGGGCGTGCCCATCGACGTCCGCTACGGCGACACGCCCCAGCTGGCGCTGCTGCTGGCCGAGGAGGGCGACCGCACGCCGGCCGACGTCTTCTGGGGCCAGAGCCCGGGCGCGACGGCCCACCTTGCCCAGCGCGACCTGCTCGCCCCGCTCTCGAGCGAGACCCTCGGCCTCGTCAACCCGCGCTTCGAGGACCCGCAGGGCCTCTGGACCGGTACCAGCGGCCGGCAGCGGGTGCTCGTCTACAACTCCGAGACGGTCGCCCAGGATGGGCTGCCGCGGTCGGTGCACGAGCTCACCCGGCCCGAATACCGCGGCCGGGTCGGCATCGCCCCGACCAACGGGTCGTTCCAGGACTTCGTGACGGCCATGCGCGACATCGAGGGCGAGGAGGCGACCGCGGCGTGGCTGCGCGGGATGGCCGACAACGGCGCCCGCACCTACGCCAACAACAACGCGATCGTCGAGGCCGTGGGCCGCGGCGAGATCGACATGGGCCTCGTGAACCACTACTACAACCACCGCTTCCTCCAGGAGGACCCGTCGCTCCCGAGCCGCAACCACCGGTTCGAGGACGGCGACATCGGGGGGCTGCTGATCCCGTCCTCGGCCAGCGTCCTGGCCGCCTCGGACAAGAAGGAGGAGGCCGAGGCCTTCATCCGCTTCCTGCTCTCGAAGGAGGCGCAGGAGTACTTCGCGGACGAGACCTTCGAGTACCCCCTCGCCCAGGGCGTGCCCCCCGCAGAGGGCGTCCCGCCGCTCGAGTCGCTGCGGCCGCCCGACGAGCCTCCGGCGCGGCTCGGCGACGTCGAGGGGACGGCGCGCCTGATCCAGGAGAGCGGCCTGGAGTGAGCTCGGCCATCGCCCACGCGCTCGACGGCGCCCGGGCGCGCGGCCTCGGCCTGCGCGCGCTGGTGCTCGTCCTCGCGGTGCCCTTCGCGGCGCCGCTCGCCTACCTGGTGGTGCGCAACGCCGAGGAGGGCGGCGTCTGGTCGGCCCTCACCGACGAGGCCCTCCTCGCCCCCCTCGGCCGCAGCCTGCTGCTGGCGACGACGGTGGCGGCCGCCGCGGCGGTCGTCGGCACGACCGCGGCGTGGCTCGTGCAGCGCTCCGACCTGCCCGGGCGGCGCGTCATCCGGCTGCTCCTGCCGCTGCCGCTGGTGCTGCCCTCGTTCATCGGGGCCTTCGCCCTCATCGCCGCCTTCGCCCCCGGCGGCCTGCTCGAGCGCGCGCTCTCGCGGGTCGGGGTGTCGGGGCTCCCCGAGGTCCGGGGCTTCGCCGGCGCCTTCACCGTGCTGACCCTGCTCACCTACCCCTACGTCTACCTGCCCGTGGCCGCCCGCCTGCGCCAGCTGCCGCCGGCGATGGAGGAGTCGGCCCGCCTGCTCGGGCGCGGTCCGGCCGCGACCTTCGCGACGGTCGTGCTGCCGCAGGCGCGCGCGGCCATCGCCGCCGGGGCGCTCCTGGTCTTCCTCTACGTGCTGGCCGACTTCGGGGCCGTCCAGCTGCTGCGCTACGACACCCTGACCCGGGCGATCTTCTCCAACTACCTGCTCGACCCGCCGGTCGCCCTCGCGCTGAGCCTGGCGCTCGGCCTGCTGGCCATCGTCGTCGTGATCGCGCAGCGCCGGGTCGCGGGGCGGCGGGTGCCCGACGCTCGCCGCGGCGGGCGCGCCCTCACCGTGCCCCTCGGCCGATGGCGCGCGGCGGCGGTCGCCTTCGTCGCGGGCCTGCTCGGGCTCGCCCTCGCGGCGCCGGTGGCGGTGCTCGTCTACTGGACCGTCCGGGGCGTGAACGCGGGAACCACGCGGCCCAACTCCCTCGTCGCGGACCCGGGCCGCCTCGTCGAGCCGGCCCTCAACACCACGATCGCCAGCGTGAGCGCCGCGCTGGTCGCGGTGGCCGTGGTGCTGCCGGCCGCCTTCCTCACGGCCCGGCATCGCGATCGCGTCGGCTCGGGGGCGGCCGCGCTCGTGACCGGCGGCTTCGCCCTGCCGGGGCTCGTCATCGCCCTCGCCCTCGCCTTCTGGACCCTCCGCAGCCCCGGCCTGATCGGCGCCCTCTACCAGACGCTGCCCCTGCTGGTCGGGGCCTACGCGCTCCACTTCGGCGCCCTCGCGCTCGCCCCCGCGCAGGTGGCGGCCGGCAGCGTCCCCCGGCGCCTGGACGACGCGGCCCGCACCCTCGGGCGCGGGCGCCTGGCGCGGCTGGCGACGGTCGATCTCCCCCTCATGGCGCCCGGCCTCGCTGCCGGCGCCGGCCTCGTCCTGCTGTCGGCGATGAAGGAGCTGCCGGTGACGCTCCTGCTCGCCCCGGCCGGGTTCCCGACCCTGGCGACCCGGATCTGGAGCTCCACCGAGGACGCGTTCTGGGCGGACGCGAGCATCGCGGCCCTCGCCCTCCTGGCTGTCTCGGGGGTCCTGACCTGGCTGCTGGTCGTCCGCCGCGACCACGCGCTCGCGTGACCGCCCGGATGACGCCGCTCCGCTGGGCGATGGCCGTCGTGGCCGTCCTCGCGTTCGCCGCGGCGGCGGCGGGCATCGGCTCGCGCGCCTCCTACGGCGCCCAGACGACCGCCGACGAGCCCCACTACCTGCTCACGGCGCTCAGCCTCGCCCACGACGGCGACCTCGACGTTCGCGACGAGCTCGCCGCCCAGGAGTACCGCCCGTTCCACGAGGTCGCCCTCGCCCCCCAGGCGCGCCCCCTGGCGGACGGCACTCTGATCGAGCCCCATGACCCGCTGCTGCCGGCGGTCCTGGCGCTGCCGGCCGGGCTCGGCGGCTGGGTCCTCGCCAAGCTGGCGCTCGCGGCGGTCGCGGCGGCCCTCGCCGCGCTGCTGGTCTGGATCGCCGTCCGCCGCTTCGGTGTGCCGGTCCTCGCCGGGGCGGCCGTCGTCTCGGTCTTCGCGGCCTCGCCCCCGCTGGCGTCCTACGGCTCCCAGGTCTACCCGGAGCTGCCGGCGGCGCTGCTCGTGGCGGCCGCGATCGCCGCCCTGGCCGGGCCGCTCGGTCGCGGCGGGCTGGCGACCTTCGCCGTCGCCGTGATCGCGCTCCCGTGGCTGTCGGTGAAGTACGCCCCGGTCGCGGCGGTCCTCGCGCTCGTCGCGCTGTGGGTGCTCGCGCGCGGCGGGCGGCGGCGGGCGGCGCTCACCCTGGCCGGGGCGCTGGCGGCCGCAGGCGTCGCCTATCTCGTCGGCCACCAGGCCCTCTACGGGGGCGTGACGCCCTACGCCGCCGGCTCGCACTTCGTCGACGGCGAGCTCACGGTCGTGGGGTCGGACCCCGACTACGTCGGCCGCTCGCGGCGCCTGGTCGGGCTGCTGATCGACCGGGACTTCGGCCTGGCGGCGTGGCAGCCGGCGTGGCTGCTGATCGTCCCGGCGATGGCCGTCCTCCTCGCCCGCCGCCCCCGCGGCTGGCAGGCGCTCGCGCTGCCGCTGGCCGCCGGCTGGCTGGTCGCGACCTTCGTCGCGCTCACCATGCAGGGCTGGTGGTTCCCCGGCCGCCAGGTCGTCGTCGTGCTCCCGGCCGCGGTGCTGGCCATCGCCTGGTGGGCGCGGCGCGGGGGGGCCCGGCTGGCCGCGACCCTCGCGCTCGGCGCGCTCGGCGTCGTCGCCCACGCCTGGATCGCGGCCGAGGGCGCGCTCGGCCGGATCGCCTGGGTCGTCGACCTCCAGAGCACCTCCGACCCGCTCTACCGGGCCTGGATCACGCTCCTACCCGACTACCTGGTCGAGAACGGGGCGACCTGGCCGCTGCACTGGGCCTGGACGGCGCTGCTGGCCGCGGCCGCCGCGCTGGCGGTCCGGGCAGAACGTGCGCGAGCCCGCGCGACGCCCGTGGGGAGGCCGGCCCGTGCCGCGGCCTGACCGGCGCGTTCTCGTGACCGGCGCGGCCGGCTTCATCGGCTCGACCCTCAGCGAGGCGCTCGTCGCCGATGGCTGGCGCGTGTCCGGCATCGACGGCTTCATCGACGGCTCCCCGCGGGCCGAGAGGGAGGCGAACCTCGCCCGCCTCGCCGGGGAGCCCCGCTTCGACCTGATCGAGGCCGACCTGGCCGCGGCCGATCTGGCGGGCCCGCTCCGCGGCGGGCCGCGGGTGGCCCACCTCGCCGGCCGGCCCGGCGTCCGCGCCAGCTTCGGGGACGGCTTCGGGCCCTGCCTGCGCGACAACCTCGACGCGACGCACCGCCTCATCGGGGCGGCCCTCGAGTCCGGCGTGCCGCGGCTGGTGTGGGCCTCGTCCTCGTCGGTCTACGGGGACGCCGGCGGCCGCCCGGCGCGCGAGGGCGCGCCGACTCGGCCCATCTCCCCCTACGCGCTCGTCAAGCGGGCCTGCGAGGACCTGGCGGCGCTGGCGCGGACGCGCGGCCTGAGCTGCGTCGGGCTGCGCTTCTTCACGGTTTACGGCGCCCGCCAGCGGCCCGACATGGCGGTCCGTCGCATGTGCGAGGCGCTGGCGGGCGGAAGCCCCTTCACCTTCTACGGCGACGGCTCGGCCGCCCGCGACCTCACCCACGTCGACGATGCCGTCGACGCCGCCCTCCGCGGGCTCGTGGCGGGCGCGCCGGCGACGATCTACAACGTCGGCGGCGGCCGCCCCGTGTCGATGAGGGCGGTCGCCGCGGCCCTCGGCGAGATCGCCGGCCAGCCGGTGCCGACGCGGTCAGGCCTGGCCGCCCGGGGCGACGTGCGGCGCACCTCGGCCGACGCGTCGCTGGCCCGCCGCGACCTCGGCTGGCGCCCGCGGGTGCACCTCAGGGACGGGCTGGCCTCCCAGCTCAGCTGGGTGCTGGGGCGATCTGCTGGTCTCCATCTCGAGG
>DATAGF010000149.1:0-6107 GCA_036257075.1 Miltoncostaeaceae bacterium | reverse complement strand
GATCGCCCTGCTGCCCTCGACGGGCCGCGATCCGATCGGATGGCGGCGTAGGCGCGGCAACCGGCGGCCCCTGCGCGCCCGCCGGTCAGCGCCGTGTGAAGACGAGACGCACCCGCCACTATGAGGACCAATCCGGTTGGTTGGCCCTGCCCCGGCGCGGTCGTCCTGCCCCCTACCCCCCGGACCCTGCTCCCTGAGGCGCCCCTGCCGCCGCAGGCCGTGGTCGTCGCTGTCAACTGTCACCCTCAGACGCCATCAGCGCCCTGGCGGCCCTGCCGACTTGCGACTAGATGATTGATTCCACGCGCCTACGCCACTTTGGCGACCAGGCTGCGGGTCGGACAGCCGAGCTGATGGTTGAGCCAGACGCTCGCCGCCAGGGCCAGGATGCGGGCTCCCACGCGGGTCCGCGGTCCTCGGGCGTGCGGGCGCCGTGGCGCTCGAGGCAGAGGCTGGCCTTGAAGGTCTGAGGGACCGCGTTGCCGGCAGCCGCCGACCAGGCGGAGGCCAACCAATCAACAACTTGACAACTCTTAAGTTGTTTAGTTGCATGATTACCAATGAGCTCCGCCGAGCCCCGCCCCGCCGAGCACCACGCGCTCTCGGACGCCCTCGTCGAGGTGATCGCCGAGCGCTTCCGCGTGCTCGGGGAGCCGATGCGGATCCGCATCCTCGACCGCCTCCGCGATGGCGAGGCGACCGTCGGCCGGCTCGCGGACGACCTTGGGACGACCCAGCAGAACGTGTCCAAGCATCTGTCGGTGCTCGCGGCTGCGGGCCTCGTCGCCCGGCGCAAGCGCGGGAACGCGGTCGTCTGCAGCATCGCCGACCCGTCGGTCTTCGACCTGTGCGAGCGGGTGTGCGACGGGCTCGCCCGCCGCGTCGCGGCGCTCCAGGAGATCGTCGGGCCTGCGGAGGGGGCTCTGTGAGCGTCAGGGCGCCCGCCCGCCGCGGCTGGCCGCTCGAGCGCGCCCTATTCGCAATCGCCGGGTCGGTCACGCTCGCGAGCGTGGCCCTGGCGGTCCTCGTCAGCCCGTGGTTCCTGGTGCTGACGGCCTTCGTCGGCGTCAACCAGCTCGTCTATGTGGCCGTCGGCGACTGCCCGGCCTCGCTCGTGCTGCGCCGCGCCGGGCTGCGGGAGACGGAGCGATGACGGTCGGCCCCGTCGGGCGCCTGGGGCGCTGGTCGGCGACCCACGGCCGGGTGGTCGCGGTCATCTGGATCGTCCTCCTGGTCGGGCTGGGGGCGCTCGCCCCGCGCGTCGAGACGGCCCTGTCGGGCGCGGGCTGGGAGGACTCCGGCTCGGAGTCGGTGCGGGCGCGCGAGACGGCCCAGGACGCGTTCGCCGGCAACGCCAGCAGCGCGCTGACGGTCGTCGTCGCCTCCGACTCGCTGACCGTCGATGACGTCGCGTTCGCGCAGACCGTCTCCCGGGTCGGGGCCCTCCTGGAGGCAGACGACCGCATCGCCTCGGTGACGCCGCCGAGCGCCGAGGCCGGGACGGTCAGCGCCGACGGCCACACCGCGATCGTGATCGGCGGCGCCGCGGCCGACCCGACGGGGATGGTGCGGGCGGCGGACGAGCTCAAGGGCCGCCTGGCCGATGCGGCCGCGCCCGGCACGGCCGTGAGCGTCACGGGCGCGTCGGGCATGTGGTCCGACTTCAACGAGGCCAACAAGGAGGCCATGCTGACGTCGGAGCTGATCTCCTGGCCGGTGACCCTGGCGATCCTGGTGGTGGCGTTCGGCGCGCTCGTCGCCGCGGGGCTGCCGCTGCTGCTGACGATCCTGAGCCTCGTCGCCTCGGCCGGCTCCCTGGTGATCGCCGCCCAGGCGTTCGACGTCTCGATCTGGGCGATGAACTTCGCCCTGATGTTCGCCCTGGCGCTCGGCATCGACTACGCACTCTTCATCGTCGTCCGCTTCCGGGCGGCCCTGTCCGGCTCGGGCCTGTCGCGGGTCGAGGCGGCGGCCGTGGCCATGGACACGGCCGGGAAGGCGGTCCTCTTCTCCGGGATCACGGTCCTGATCTCGCTGACGGCCGTGATGCTCGTCCCGAGCCCGGCGTTCCGCTCGATGGCGCTCGGCATCATGCTGTCGGTCGTCTTCGTCCTCGCGGCGACGCTCACCCTGCTGCCGGCGGTGCTCGCGCGCCTCGGCGGGCGCGTCGACCGCTTCGCGCTGCCGTGGGTGCGCGCCGGCGAGCACCGCTCGACCCGCTTCGCCCGCTGGGGCGAGCGCCTCTGGTCGAAGCCCCTCCTCTACGGCCTGCCCGCGCTGCTCGTGCTGCTCGCGCTCGCCGCGCCGGTGCTCGGGCTGCGCACCGGCATGCCCTCGATCGCGGTGGTCCCCCCGGACGACCCGTCGCGGGTGGGCTACGAGCAGGTGGCGGAGGGGTTCGGCCCCGGCGCCCCCGGCCGGCTCCAGCTCCTGGGCCCAGCGGCGGAGATGGCCGGGGCCCGGAAGCTCGCCGCCGCCGACCCGGGCATCGCCCAGGCCGCGCCGCCCCTGGCGGGCGCCGGCGGCCTTGCCATGGTCGAGGTCGTGCCGGCCATGGACCCGTCCGACCCGGCCCTCGGCGCGACGGTCGACCGCCTGCGGGCGACGCTTCCGCCGGCCGTCCTCGTCGGCGGCGCGGCGGCGGAGAACCACGACCTGGAGGCCGCCCTCGCCGAGTACACCCCGATCGTGATCGGCGTCGTGCTCGTGCTCGGCTTCCTGCTCCTGCTGTTCGCCTTCCAGGCGCCGCTCGCGGCGGCGATCGGCGTGCTCACCAGCCTGCTCGCGACCGGCGCGGCCTTCGGGGTCGCCCGCTTGGTCTTCCAGGAGGGCAACCTCGGGGGCGTCCTCGCCTTCGAGTCGCAGGGCTTCCTCGACGCGTGGGGGCCGGTGTTCTTCTTCGCGATGATCTTCGCGATCTCGATGGACTACACGGTCTTCCTGCTCTCGTCGGCGAAGGAGCACTGGAACCGCTCGGGCGATCCGCGCGAGGCGATCGTGGGCGGGCTGGCCCATTCGGGCCGGGTGGTCCTCGCCGCCGCCGCCGTCATGGTCGCGGTGTTCTTCACCTTCGCCCTCTCCGGGCCGCTGCCGCCGAAGGAGATGGGGATCATCCTGGGCGTGGCCGTGCTGCTCGACGCCCTGCTCGTCCGGCTGCTGCTGATGCCCGTGGCCCTGCGGCTGGCCGGCGCGGCGGCGTGGTGGCGCCCCCGCTGGCTGGCGCGGGCCCTGCCCGAGGTCCGCTTCGGCCACTGAGCCGTCCCGTCGGCCGTTTCGCGGCCGGGCCGAGCGCGCCCCGGCGCCGATGAGGAAGCGGGCTGCTGGCCATGATCCCGCCCTTCGCTTGGACGATCAGTGACTCCTCGAACGCCGTCGGCTTTCAGACGGCTGGTGCTGTCACTCGGGATCGTCGACGCCACGTACGGCGTCGCGATGCTGCGCGCGATCGCCAGGCGTGCGGAGACAATCGATGCCGCTGATATGCCCCGCCGCGCCGAATGACCAGCGGCGCGACAATCGTCCCGTGACGGAGTACATCCCAGTGGAGCGGCTGCCCGAGCGGCGCCCTGCGGTGCGACACTGAGGATGAGCGGACGCCGACCGCGGGCCCGCCAGCGCCTTCTCGCCGCGGCCTCGGCTGGGCTGGTCTCGTACGCCCTGTGGATCCGGCCGCGGCTACTGCACTGGGGCGCGACCCGAGCAGAAACCACCCGTGCCTACCTCGGCGACGAACTCCTCCCCGATCCCGACGTCGGGGCGACGATGGCCACGACCCTTCCGGCGCCACCGGAGAAGGTCTGGCCGTGGCTGGTGCAGATGGGAGGAGACCGCGGGGGCTGGTACAGCTGGGACTGGCTGGACAACGACGGAAGACCGAGCGCGGACCGCATCGTGCCCGGGTGGCAGAGCCTGGAGGAGGGGCAGCATCTGTACGCGGCGCCCAATGGCCCGAGCCGGTTCGTCGTGGCCGTTCTCGAGCCGAACCAGACGCTGGTGCAACGGGGGGACTACTCCAAGAACATCGACGGGATCTGGGGCTTCCATCTGCGGCCGGCCGCCGGTGAGAGCACCCGGCTGGTCGCCCGCACGCGAAGCCGAGGCCTCCCGCGGCTGATCGGCCTGCCGTGGTCGGGACCCGTGCACTTCATCATGCAGACACGGCAGTTCCAGAATCTGCGGACACGGGTCGGCGCGGAGGCGTGACATCGATCGGGCTGCGATCGGCATCCCCGCCGCCCTCGCCAGGATTCACGGCGATCATCATCCTCGGCGCCGGCTCGAGGATGGCGATCGGGGGGTCCTCGCTCATGTCGCCATCGTACGCCCCGTCGGCGAGAAGGCGCGGGGGTGGCACACCCGGCGCGAGGACATCCGCCAGCCGCTCGAAGCGCGCAGAGCCGGCCAAGGCGGACGGCCGCCGGTGCGTCCTCGGGGGCAAGATGTGCCGCCGCCGACTCGGCCTCCAACCCCTCCAGCGCTCCGTAGTTCACCGCGCCGCGGCTCAGCGACGTCACGGATCCCTCGGGTACCGCGCGCCGCGAAGCTGAGGGGCGAGGATCAACGTGGCCCAAGGAGGAGGGAGCGATGAGCGCCACCGAGGCGGGCAAGGGCTCGATGGGCAACCTCGCGCCGTCACTCGACGAGGCCCGCGTGGGTGACTTCATGAACGGCATGATCGTGACCTGCACGTCGTCCACTCCGCTGGCCGAGGTCGCCGAGCGAATGGCGAGGCAGCGCATCCACTGCGTCGTCGTGCTCCAGGTCTTCGGCCGCGACGACGGCCTCGAGCTGGGATGGGGGATCGTCTCCGACCGCGACCTGGTCGAGGCTGCCGCCGCGGGGGACGGTGCCAGGACGGCGGGCGAGATCGCGGCGAGCCCGCCGGTCACGATCGACCGGGACGAGTCCCTCTCCCGCGCCGCGCAGCTGATGGCCGAGCACAAGTCGGCCCACCTCATGGTGGTGGCCGCGGGCCACGAGCGGCCCGTGGGGGTTGTCTCCACCCTCGACATCGCCCGCTGCCTCGCGCTTCGGGCCGGGACCTGAGGGAGGAGGCCGTACCACACTCCGGCGAGTTCCTGGCGCCGGCGGAGGTGCTGAATTGCCACGGCGCGGTAGGACTCCCTTCGGGGAAGGCGACGCCGAGCCGGGACGGCCGCGGCTGGTAACGGGCTCGGGCCCACCGTCCTCGACGCTCGACCGCCGGGCCCGCGCCGAGGGCGCCATCTGCGAGCTCAAGCTGCGCCACGCCCTCGACCGCGCGCTGGACCAATCCGGTTGGCCCTCACCCGGCGCGGTCGTCCTGTCCCCCCTACCCTCCGGACCCTGCTCCATGAGGCGCCCCTACCGCCGCGGGCCGTGGTCGCCGCCGCCAACATGTCAGCCTCAGACGCCATCGGCAGACCGGGCGCCGCGCGGGCGCCCCCGAGACCCGGAGGTGGGCGCGCGTGACTCTGATCTGGCTGATCGTTTGGCTCATCGCCAACTACACGGGCGGCCACGAGCCCCTGCTTACCGACCCTGTGAACGTGTGGACGTGGACGCTGATCCTCGCGGTCGGCCTCGACCTCGCGGGGGCGCACGCCTCGCGGCCGCGCAAGGGCTCGGCGGCGCCGTGAGCTCGCGCCGAGGCCGGAATGTGGGGTGCGCCGGGGCCGGGCGGGTCCTCCCGAGTCGCTCGGGGCGGACGAGAGGCGGGACCGAGCGAGCATCGCCCTCTACTCCAGACGCGGCCGCGTCCCGCGGGGGTCAGAAGCCACGCGAGGCACTGGGCACGGGAGCGCGCACGGGAGCGGAGAGCGCTACGTCCGCGATCGCGTTCGCCAGCGGCATTTCGCAAGTCCCAGCGTCCGCCTCACGCGCGGGACGTCACTGGTTCAATCCCAGTACTGCCGATCGCCGGAACCCGTGTTGTTGCGGCGTTCTCGCCCGGACAACGGGCGAGGGGCGGCGTGTCCTGGCGTGGCGCTCAGCCCGTTTCCTAAACCTGGTGTCGCAGGTTCGACTCCTGCCGGGGGCATCGGCGCCATCGGCGCACAAGCGGCTCCGCGGGGCTGACCCGCAGCCGAGGCTGACATAGCTCGGCCACGATGGAGGCCCAGAGCGAT
>DATAGF010000145.1:0-2145 GCA_036257075.1 Miltoncostaeaceae bacterium | reverse complement strand
TGCCCATCTGCATGCCGCGGGATCGACCGAGGATGCCGTCCAGGTCGCGCTGCGGCTCCTTGCCCTCGACCCGCTGCAAGAACCCGTGCACCGGGCGCTGATGCGGCTCTACGTCCAGGCGGGAAGGCGCGGCGCGGCCCTGCGCCAGTATCAGCACTGGGTCGCCACCCTCCAGCGAGAGCTTCGAACGGAGCCCGACGCCGAGACGAAGGCCCTCTATCAGGAGATCCTCCGCCGCCGCGCTCCCGTGATGGTCGAGGTCGAGAGCCGGACCGTTCCGGACCGGGCAGAGTCCGTTCCGGGCCGGACCGAGGTGACCGAACCGCCCGCCGCCGGGGAGCCGCCGCTGGTGGGGCGTCAGCAGGACCTCGAGCGGCTCGAGGAGGCGCTGGAAGGGACCCTGGCCGGCCAGGGGCACCTCGTCGTCCTGATCGGGGAGGCGGGCAGCGGCAAGAGCCGGCTGGTGGCGGAGCTCGCAGCTCGCGCCTCCCGCTACCAGGGCCGCGTACTGATCGGCCGATGCTACGAGACCGAGCGGATCCTGCCGTTCGCGCCCTGGGTGGACGCGCTCCGGAGCGGCCAGATCGTCGAGGAGCGGGAGCTCCTCGGCTCACTTGAGCGGGGATGGCGCGTCGAGCTGGGTCGGCTCCTCCCGGAGATCTCGAGGGTGACGGGGGGGACTGCCTCACGGCCGGGCGGCGGCGAGCCGGTCGGCCGCGCGGCGGGGAATCCGCGCCACCTCTTCGAGGCGATCAGCCAGCTTCTCACACGCCTCGCCCGGCGGCAGCCGCTGGTCATCGTTCTCGAGGACCTGCACTGGGCCGACGAGATGAGCCTTCGCTTCCTCGCGTTCCTCGGCCGCCGCCTCCCGGCGGTGCCGCTTCTGGCGCTGGCCACGGTCCGCGAGGAGGACCTCGAGGACAGTAGGCTCCTGCGCCAGATCCTGGACGAGCTCGACGAGGGGGAGCGGCTCCTGCGTTGGCCGCTGGGTCCGCTCTCCCGCGCCGACACCGCTGCGCTCGTTCGCGTCCTCGCGCCCCCGGGGATCCCGGACCCGCTGCTGGCCAACCTCGCCGAGGAGGCATGGCGCGCCAGCGACGGCAACGCCTTCGTGGCGGTGGAGGTCATGCACGCCCTCCGCGAGGGATCGGTGGTCCCGGGGGCCCAGCACCTTCCCCCGCCGGCCCGGGTCCGGCAGCTCGTCCGCCAGCGCCTCGAGCGCCTCTCCGAGCGCGGCCGGCGCCTCGTCGCGGCGGCGGCCGTGATCGGTCGCCGGTTCGACTTCTCGCTCGTCCAGCGGGCGGCGGAGCTGTCGGAGCGCGAGGCGGCCGGCGGGCTGGAGGAGCTGGTCCGCCACCGGGTGCTGCGCGGTGCCGGCGAGGGTCTGGAATTCAGCCACGATTACATCCGCGAGGTCGCGCGCGACGAGCTGCCGCCACCGCTCCGGGTCCTGCTGCATCGACGCGTGGCCGAGAGCCTGGAGCAACTGTCCGGGCAGGACACGGGGGCGCAGGCGCTCGCGCTCGCGACGCACTACCGCCAGGGCGAGGTCTGGGACAAGGCGACCCACTACTTCCAGGAGGCCGGCCGACACGCGGCCGCGCACTCGGCGCACCACGAGGCGGTCGCGTGCTACGAGGAGGCCCTCGGCGCCCTCCGGTGCCTCCCGGCGACCCGCGAGACGCTCGGCCGGGAGCTCGCGCTCCGCCTCGACCTGCGGCCGAGCCTGTACTCCCTGGGACGATCTGCGGAGCTCCTCCATCATCTGCGAGAGGCCGAGCGGCTCGCCGAGAGGCTCGATGATCGACATCGGCTCGGACAGGTGTCGGCCTATGTCAGCAACCACGCCTGGCTCACCGGCGATCTGCCGCGGGCGCTAGAGTCGGGGCAACGAGCTCTCGCGCTGGCGGAGACCCTCGGCGACCTTCGGTTGGCGGTGGAGGCGAACTTCCGCCTCGGTCAGGTCCATTGGGGCCTCGGCCGGTACCCGGAGGCGGTAAGCTTCTTCGCGCGCTGCGGGACGAAGCCCTACGGGGACGAGCGGTGGGATCTCCCCGAGTGGCTCGCGGAACTCGGGCTGGCAGAGTTCAGCCTCTACTGGCCCGCCCTGCCCTTGACGGAGCTGGGACGGTTCGATGACGCGCA